>JAFLVI010000057.1 GCA_022508405.1 Clostridiales bacterium | reverse complement strand
CCTCTTTGAGAACAAATAAAATTTTGTTCTTTTGAGTGGCGAATAAATTAGAATCAAAGATTCCGTCGCCAACGAAGGGAGCATAATCCTTTCTTGCGTTGTACCATTCGTCTAATAAATTCATAATTTTTCCTCCGAATATAGTTTATTCATTTCCACAATATCGTCTTTGATTTGTTCTACAAGACTTTGCGGTGATATTAGTTTAACATATTTGCCGTATTGCAGCAACCAAAAACGCATAGCGGACGGACTTGCGGTAAGCGAAAACTTGTAATTGCCGTCATTCAATTCGGTTATATCGACATTACGACCGAACGAATCTATTACATTGTCAATCATGTGCGTTGCGTAGTTGGCGGTTACAAAAACTATGCGTTCGGGTATGTCTGCATACATAAACGGAAAGCGAGTGTCGAGTTTTCCCAAATTAATACCGCTCTCGCAGTTTTCGACCGTTTCTAACTTCCGCACGGGTTCTTGCAAAATATCGATGTCGCTCATTCTGTCAAGTCGAATAAATGCAAGATTATCGTGCCCGACGTAATTGCACGCAAGATAGTAGCGCCCGTTTTTCAAAAACAGTCTATACGGACTGACCGACGATTTTTGGGGCTTGCTTTTTCGCTTGCGTTTGTCCGCATCAAAATAGTTGTAGAAAAATGCGATTTGTTTTTGCTCGTCTATCGCTTCGCAAACAAGTTCGATATTGTAAAAATAATCGCAGTTCTCATCCTTTTGCCAATCGTCGACGTTTGTAATATGCTTAGTGTAGCTCTTAAAATATTTGCCGCCTTCCGCCGTGAGCTTATCTATAATTTCTTTTGTGTGCGCTTTACATACGTTGCGGTTTGATAAAACAGAATCTATCAGGAGTCGCAGCTCGCCCGGCTCGAATTTGCGCGATGCAAGATAAATGCCGTCGCTGTCCGATACGATATCGTAACCGGCCTGTTGCAAAAAGTCGATATTCCGCGCTACGGCTTTGCGCTCGCACTCTATATCGTATTGCACTTTTAATAGCGATATAATGTCGCCTTGACGAAGTTTGTGCTCACAGTCGGTAAATTCAGACAGCACCTGCAAAATTCGCAAAATAAATAATTTTTTCGGCTCAAACGTTTCCACCGCTACTCTCCTTGTAAGTCGGAAATATATTGACTTATTTCGTCCGCGGAACCGTCGTAGGATTTTGTTATGCACCATTCACGACCAAGCATAAATGTTTCAAAGTCAAATAAGTCACCCGAAAGCTCTCGCGTGTAATTTATAATACAAACCTCATCGGTTTTATCTTTCATGCCGCATTCCGATGTACAAAACTTTTCAAAATCCTCAAACGCTTTTATCATCAAAAGTCGATGCGGGCGTTCGTCGATTTCCGCATTGAATTTCTTTGTTCTGTCTTCCGATATCGCCGATATTTTAACGATTTTTCTTTTGTCGGGCGATTTAACTAAAACAAATACTTTCATTGTTCACCTCGTAAATATTGTAGCATTATTCTTGTACCGAAAACGGTACAACTATTGTAACGCAATTTGACAAGGCTGTCAATGCTTGTACCTTTTTCGGTGCTTAATATATGTTACGGTTATCGCATAACGGAGGAATAAAATGAAACTCGAAGACGTTTTCGATATACGCGACTTTACCGAACCTGAGCTTGAACGACTCAGACATGAGATTATCGTAATTAAACGCGCACGATGTGAAAGCGCAATCATTGAGGCAATAGAAGAAATAAAAAACATACCGCCCGAACAAGAATATTATATTTGCGGTGCGGCGAATTGCTCGTTCTTGCTGTATGCATTAGGCGTAACCAAAGTCGATCCGCTAAGGTTTGATTTGCCGTTTGAGCGGTTTATAAATCCGTTACGAAAACATTCGCAGCCAACCGTACAGGCGGAATTCGCGCCCAAAAAGCATATTCAAACAAATCTGACCGCTGAAGAATTGATTGCGTCGCAGATTATACGCGAACAAACGGAAACGTGCGCCATTCCTTTATCAACTTACAGAGATCAGCCGCTATACGATATTTTGTATAGTACGCAAGGAAATCTCTTGTGGCAAGAACAGTTTATCAACATATTAAACCGCGTCGGCGGAATGTTACCCGAACATGCGGACAGGGCGCGGACAGAAGTGTGCAAATACGGCGCGAATAGCTATAATTGCGATATTTTCTATGATTGGATGATTGACCATTCCAAGCGACTTGGATACAACATTGTTGACATGTTTGACTTTTCCCGACAAATTTTTGACGATATACGCTATGCAAAATGTAAAGCGCACTATCTTTCTCAAGCAATCCATAATTACGATTTTACATTATCGCATGAAAAGCGTACGGCTGTTGTTTGTTTCGGCGAAGCATACAATATAGCGAAGCATATATCTCCCGAAAAAATATCGGCATACAGATGTTACGACACCAGGCTCGAGCTGAATAACGCAATCGCAACCGATAAATATTTATGTTGCAATTCGGATTGCGGAATGACGAAAGGCGACTTTTTAATTCGATCGGAGGCGACGAGCGGACTCGGCGCAGGAAATAATGAAAGCTTAGGCAAGTCGGCGGCACAATCCATAGAGCGTGAATTGAAAAACGATATACAAAATCTAAAAGAAAAAGGGGTACTTAAAATCGTTATTATTGCTTATTCCGGAACTTTTGAATGCTTTGCGACCGAGCTTGCATACAACATTTGCAAAGAAGAAAAAATGACCTGCGATATTTACGCTTATCATATCGGAACCCGGTCCTTCCCGGATATATCACCACAAGAAAAGCGAATTAGTGATTTGGAAAAAAATTTAGGAGTGGAAATATTGTTTTACCCCGAAATTAAAGAACACGACAGTTCGCCGTCCGTATTGGACGATATAGACAAGCAATACGCAAAAACGATAGAATATACATGCATATAATTCAGCAAAGCGTTCAAGTTTTTTACTTTAACGCTTATTTATGTGGTTCCGTAATCACGCCGTCCTCAATTTTTACCGCGTCTATTTCGATTATGTAATCCCTGTTTACATCCGGCCCCGTTGTTTCCAAATCAAACACGACATACTTATTATTTTCTATACCCATAACACTCTCCTTTGACATCAGTATAGCGCAAGACTTGCACCGAAAAAGGGGCGTGGGCTCATTGACAAAGCCGCAGAAGGATGATAGAGTTTAAGCAAAGGAGACAATCTAATGGATATAGAAAAGAATAATTTTGGTAAAGACAGACTTGTATCGCTTATGTGCGACTCGGCACAATTCTATCAAAAAAATCTTTATTCAGGTAAGGCCGAGTTGCACCTTAAATACCTCTCCGAACGCAAGATACAAGATACGACAATAAAGGGATTTTCGCTTGGTGCCTCTTTGGATTATCATTCTCTGCCGCAATATCTACTTGATAAGGGTTACACCGTCGAGGAATGCGAAACGAGTGGCGCGTGTGCAAAAGCAAGTAATGGCAACCTCATTGATGCACAAGGCGAACGGCTTATCTTTCCGATTATTAACTATATGAATGAGGTCGTTGGCTTTGGTGGACGCGCCGTCGGAAACAACAATCCTATGAAGTATAAGCTTACATGTAATACTGTGATTTTCGATAGAAGCAAAAACTTATATAATATCAATCTCGTAAAGGAACTTATCCAAGCAAACACAATTTCTTCGATTATTGTAGTGGAGGGATTCATGGACGCCATTTTCCTCTATAACGCCGGATTTAAAAACGTGGTTGCGAGTATGGGTACATCTCTCACCAAAGAGCAAGTACAGATATGCAAGCGCTATGCTGACAACATGTTCATCTGTTATGACGGCGACTTTGTTGGACAAAAAGCGAATCTGCGTGGGTTTGAAATCGCAAAAAATGAGGGTGTAAAGGTGCGCGTGGTGAGGCTCCCCGACAATCTTGATCCTTATGGTGTTATTGAGCTATGCGGCACCGAAGGCTTTCAGAATTGCCTTAATAGCGCGACGCCGCTTTTTAAAGATTGGCGATAGAGTTTAAGCAAAAGGGATATGACGTGCGCAAGGAGCAAAATTCCGCTTTCGAATTTAAAGATTTGTTTAAACAATATAGCCGACTATGAAAAAAATTCTATATTGTTTTTCATCAATTCAACATATAAACCCCTATCCGTTTTTTCGGATAGGGGGTTACAATAAAATCAATTCTAATGGAAAACACGCGGATTTACGCTTCGATATTCTTCGGGCTTGCGCGTTTTGATCAATATGGTAACACCGACAGCCACCGCTATCGAGCCGAGGACAACGAATATAATTCCGATGAATTTTGGGGCTGATTCTCCTTTTATGTAATATTCTTCTACGTTGTTCGGGTTATAATAAATTTCAACCTGCTGCCCCACCTTGTATTTAGGCGGATTTTGTCCGGAGTTGCTTTTTTTGGATATTGTGCGATCTCCGACTTGATATTCTATAACCGGAAAATAGATATATGAGGTACGATGGTTCGAGGTGGTACTTTTTTCGATTACAAGTTCCACAACCGTTCCCGTTGTTTTTTCGGTACATCTCTGTTCCGAAATGTTGCCCTGTATCATTACTATAATACCTGCAATGATAAAAACAACTCCGATAACAATAAACAGTATACCTACTCGCCTCGCTTGCTTTTTAGAGTTCATAAAAGAATCTCCCTGCTCGTGTTCACTTTAATCATATCACCGATAAACAATAAAATCAAGCACATAGATTTTATAATCTCATAAAATAAATCCGTAGAGCATAAAACGCTAATATACCGTTTTTCTTTTTCTTTTCGCCGTGCAAGAAAAAATGACTTATTTTGTCGTAATGGCTTGAAAAAGCGGCGGTTCGATGATATAATAGTTTTCGGTATGAAAAGTTTAAGACAGCTTTATAAGATAGGCGTGGGACCGTCGTCGTCGCACACGATGGGGCCGGTTAAAGCCGCAGAGCGCTTCCTCGCGCAGTACGACGGCTACGACAGCTATACGGTAACGCTGTACGGCTCGCTCGCAATGACGGGCGAGGGGCACGGCACCGGCAGAGCGATTATAAAAGCGTTTGGGGACCGCAAGATTTCGGTCGTGTTCGACAAGACCACAAAGTGCGTTCACCCCAACACGATGGATTTTACGGCGTTTAAGGAAGGCGCCGAACCTGTCAAAATGCAGATATTCAGCATAGGCGGCGGCGAAATTCTTGTCGCCGGCGAGACTCACGTCGAGGGTAAGGAAGTTTATTCCCATAAAACCTTCGAGGAAATAAAAAAATACTGCGTGCAAAACAATCTGCGGTTTTGGCAGTACGTTACTGAGTTCGAGGGCGAGGACATCCTCAAATTCGCAAAGGAAATATGGAAAACCATGCAGGCAAGCGTTCGCGAAGGACTTCAAGCGGAAGGAATACTTCCCGGAGGGCTTAACGTAGAGCGGCGCGCCAAACAGCTTTTTTCCGCCAAAAACGACCTTACTCGACATATCCGCAGAGACCGTATCGTCGCCGCGTACGCCTTTGCCGTCGGCGAGCAGAACGCGACGGGCGGAACGGTTGTTACCGCGCCTACATGCGGCGCGTCCGGGCTGGTTCCGGCGGTGTTCTACTACGCTAAGGAACAGCAGGGTTATTCCGACGGCGATATATGCAAGGCGCTTCTCACCGCCGGGCTTATAGGCAACGTGATTAAGACCAACGCGTCCATTTCGGGCGCGGAATGCGGCTGCCAGGCGGAAATCGGCGCGGCGTGCTCTATGGCGGCGGCAGGGCTTGCCGAGCTTTACGGTTTGAACCTCGACGAGATAGAATACAGCGCAGAGGTCGCGCTCGAGCACCATTTGGGTCTTACCTGCGATCCCGTGTGCGGACTTGTGCAAATCCCTTGCATCGAGCGCAACGCCGTAGGCGCAATGCGTGCGATAAACGCGGTCAGTCTTGCAAACTTTCTTGCAGTCAGCCGAAAAATATCCTTCGACACGGTGGTTCGCGCCATGTACGAAACGGGCCGCGACATATCCGAGGGCTACCGCGAAACCTCTACCGGCGGTCTTGCCAAGCTATACAAGTAAGCCCGTCGGCGCGAATAAAACCTCGCGCAAACGGTTGACAAACGCAGAGCACGGTGGTATACTCGTATTACAATTAAATACTCAATCTTTGGGGCGGGGTGAAAATCCCCACCGGTGGTTACAGTCCACGAAGGTCCTTACGGACCCCGAATAGGTGAAATTCCTATACCGACGGTTACAGTCCGGATGAAAAAAGATTTCTGGCTTTTTTAAGCATATTTTCGCCCCGAATTTTCGGGGCGTTTTTTGTATAAATTTTCGGAGGTAATTATGGAAGAAATTAACACAGAAGCCGTATCGGAAGAGCAAGAACAGTCAGCGGAAGTTTACGCTTCGTCCGCAGAAGCCGCACCCGTCGACGACGGCGCGTCGGAAACCGCCGCCGCGGAACATGCCGCCGCGCCTTCTAAAAATCGCATAACTCAATATTTTTCCGCGCGGCGCATAGCATATATCGCTGTTTTTACCGCATTGTCTTTTGTGGTAAGAATATTCGACTTCCCTATTCTTCCGGCACTCGACATTTTAAAATTCGATTTTTCGGACTTGTTCGTTTTGTTATGCGGATATTCACTCGGCCCTGCTGCCGGCGTTATATGCGGCGTACTGAAAGAGGTTCTCTCAATAGCGCTTGGTACCACGTCGGGAATAGGTGAACTTGCAAATATTTTAGTGCTTATCCCTTTTGTCCTGCTACCGTCGTTAATGTATAAAAAACACAAAGGGATAAAATCGGTTATACTGTGGCTTGGAATTGCGTGCGTTATCCGCGTTGCTTGGTCTGTCCCCGTTAATTATTTCATTAGCTTCCCTGCTTTTATGGTTGTGTATGGCGGAACTTGGACGGGTGGAATGAGCTTTTTCCTAAACGTTTGGTACTGGGCGGTACTGTTTAACCTTATTAAAGCACTGATCCTCGCCGCCTCCGTCCTGCTGTTATACAAATCGGTATCGCGGCTTATAAACATGATAAACAAAAAATTCGACGACCGAAAAGCCGCCAAAAACAATCCGCGCCCGTCTTAATTTAGCTAACAACTGTTCGTAAAGCGCATTTCATAGGGATTTACCCATAGTCGAAAAAAGCCCACTACGCTTCGGAAACGAAGTATAGTGGGCTATATTTTAATTAAATAAAAAATATGCGAGGAGTAAATTTGCTTGTTTGCAAGAGCAAATTTGCGACGAGGATAAAGCTGGCATGAAATAACTGCCTTATATTTGCCCTTAACTTCGCGACAGCGAAATTTCACTTGACGCAAAGCAAATATAACTAACGGTTTTTGTTGCTTTTACACTAAAAGCTTCCATTTGACTTTTTCGGCGCAGAAGTAGTAATCGGCGATTTTATCGATATGCGCTTTTTCGGCGGCGTTCGGCTCGTCCACCCAATACGTGAATCCGCCGTCGATAAACACGGAACAGCCTAATATTTCGGAAGTCGGGTCGTTATCGACAATTTGTCCGTAGCCTTTAACGAGATTGGTTTTTGGGTCGCCGTCAAGCTCGAACAAAATATCGCAGTACCACGAGGTGTAGAATCGAATATACAGCTTTTCGTTTCTTTTGTACATACTCTTTACGTGCGAGCCGTGGAAATTAAACGCAACGGACAACAGCCCTTCGATATCCGCTTCCGTCTTTATCTCGAACCACTCGGGGCTTTTAACCGCCGTCTGTAACGCCTTGCACCTTTCGATAACGTCCGCGGCGGTTATCGGACCGTCGAAAACGCCATCGCCGCCGAGGCCGAGAATAAACCCGTAGCCTTCGGCTTTGCCGTTTTTCACCCAACCGCCGTCAAGCTCGGTATTGTATATAAAAACATGTCTTACGACGCGGTGATTTTCCGCCGTGTACTCGCGGATAGCTTTAAGCTCGGTTTTTTCTCGGTTAAACACCAAAACCTTCGACTCGAATCCGCCGTCGAGCTTAGCAAACACAATCGAGTCGTAAAAGCCGTCGTCCGTTTTTATTCTCGCAATCACGTTAAACCTCTGCCGTTTACTCTTTAACCATTTTACCAAACGAAAAGAGAAAAAGCAATAGCCAATAAAAACTTCTTTTACGCACTGCTTTTCTTTTTCTTATCGTAGTTTTTTGTTTCTTTGCCTCGGCGCGCTCTCGTCGGGAATCCACTTCGACCACGCAAAAACCCGCCCTGTGGGCGGGTCTGCGTGGTCGAAGTGGCGAGACTCGAACTCGCGGCCTCATGGTCCCGAACCATGCGC
>JAFLVI010000056.1 GCA_022508405.1 Clostridiales bacterium | reverse complement strand
GCTATTTCCATAAAGTTTTCGGCGTGGTCGGCAATGCGCTCTATATCGCTTACGACGTGGTGGAGCGAGCCGACAAACTTTTCGTCCGAGCGCACAAGCGACAGCGAAGAAAGCTTAATAAGGTACTTGCTTACGCCCTTGTTTATGTAGTTGATGCGCTGTTCGTCCTTTTCCACCTTTTCGCGGTCTGTTAAATCCTGCGTGAATACGGCTATCATGGAGCGCTTTAAGTTGGTCTTTGCCATGGCCGCCATGTTGTCCACTTCGCGCTTAACCTGCGCGACCGCAATGGGCGGAGTCTGCAAAAACCTGTCGTCAATATAGTACATGTGCGGCGCTTCGTCGTCCCCGCCCCGCTTTTCCTTGACGAGCGCGGTGGCAAGCAAAGTCAGCGGCTTTATAAACGGCACGAGTATGAGCGTGGTTATCATGTTAAAGAACACGTGGAACAACGCAACCTGCATTTGCGTATGGCTTGTCATCTGTCCAAACAGCCACACCACCCCGTCGCGGAAAACCCAAATCACAGTGGTGAAAATAACAGTGCCTATCGCGTTGAACAGCAGGTGTATGACCGCCGTGCGCTTTGCGTTGGTGCTTGCGCCGAACGACGCGATAATGGCGGTTATGCACGTGCCTATGTTGGTGCCTAATATTATAAAAAGCGCACTCTGCATAGGTATGATGGAAACGTACGGGGGAAACGCCGAGGGCGCCGCCATCGTCACCACCAAAGCGGTCATCGCAGTGGACGACTGGAACAGCGCAGTAAAAACAATTCCTATAAGTATCAGCAGCAGCGGAAAGTCAACTGCGACAAACACGTCCTGAAGCGCTTTGGACAGCACTTTGGAATCTTTGAGCGCTCCGCTCATAAACGACAGACCTACATACATAAGTCCTAAACCGGCAATCGCGTAGCCCACCTTTTTTGCGGTGTCGTGCTTAGCAAACATCATCATGGCAACGCCTATAAACGCGAGTATCGCCATGTATGCGCCGATATCGAATCCGGAAAGCGCTATTATCACGCCGGTGAGCGTTGTGCCTATGTTTGCGCCCATAATAATGGACGTGGCTTGAAAAAGCGTCATAAGACCGGCGTTGACAAAGCCGATTACCATAACGGTGGTAGCCGCCGAAGAGTTGTCAAGCACGGTAACAACGGCGCCTACGCCGATGCCGGCAAATCTGTTATTGCTGATTTTGCCCAACATCTTGCGCATGCCCTTGCCGGCGCTTTTTTCCAAGCCCTCGCTGAGCATTTTCATGCCGATCATGAGCACGCCCAGACCGGCTATTAAAGATAGAACACTAGCAAATACTTTCAAACCGAGACTACCCTGTTTTAGGTTGGCAGGCGATCTTGCGCCTACTACCCTATTATAGTTAGATTATACGACAATATTTGCATATTGTCAAGCAAGTAAGCCACTCATTGCGCGCCCTTTGGTACCGCTTGACATAATAGAGAATACTATATATAATAGTTAAGATATGTTTAAGCTTGTGCGGTTTTTAAAAGGCCATATGCCCGCGACTGTCGCGGCGCCCATATGCAAACTGATAGAGGCAATTTTCGAGCTTGCCGTGCCTATGATAATCGCGAGCGTAATTGATGTAGGTATACAAAACGGCGACAAGTCGTACGTTATTAAATATTGTTCGTTGATAGGCGTGCTTGCCGTATGCGGGTTTTTGATTTCCATTACCGGCCAGTATCTTGCCGCCAGAGTGGGAATAGGCTTCGGCACGCGTTTGCGCGAAGAAACGTTTAAAAAAATAAACAAGCTTCCCGTTTCCGCCACCGACAAAATCGGCGGAGCGTCACTCGTCACAAGGGTTACTGGCGACGTTACCGCATGCCAAAACGCGCTCAACATGTTTTTGCGGTTGGTCTTGCGCATGCCGTTTGTCGTAATCGGCGCGTTTGTCATGAGCATGATTATAGACCCCGTCCTGTCGCTGACGTTTTTTGCCATGACAATAGTGCTTACCGTCACCATATGGCTTGTGCTAAAGCTCACCATGCCGCGCGTAAAAAAGGCGCAACGCAACCTTGACGAAATTTCGCGCAACACCGCGCAGAGTATAACGGGCTCGCGCGTAATCCGCGCGTTTTCCAAACAGGCGGAAACAAAGTCCGATTTTAACGCAGTTGCGGACGAAACAGCCAAAACAAACATAGGCGCGGCGCGAATATCCGCGCTTCTCACTCCGCTGACTTTTGCTGTTGTCAACCTTGCCATAATCGCCGTGCTGTGGTTTGGCGGAGTCAAGGTAAACATCGGCACGCTCACCCAAGGTCAAACCATTGCGCTCATCAACTATCTTCAGCAAGCGTTTTTTGTAATTGTCAATATAGGCAACATTTTTTCGGTGTTCACCCGCTCGTCCGCATGCGCCGCGCGGGTCAATGAGATTTTGGACGCCCCTTTGCCCGAAAACGGCACGGTCACCGAAATCCCCGACTGCCAAGAAGTGCTTCGCTTTGACGGCGTTTGCTTCGCTTACGACGGCGATTACGACGTGCGCGATATTTCGTTTACGCTTTGCAAAAACCAAACTCTCGGCATAATCGGCGGCACGGGCAGCGGCAAGTCCACAATAATAAGCCTTGCCGAAAAGTTTTACTCCCCCGCAAAAGGAACGGTTTATTTTTGCGGCAAGCCCATTTCCGATTACGATATTGCCGCCGCGCGCCGCGTTATAGGCTACGTGCCGCAACGCGCCGCATGCCTTAAGGGAACGCTATCTTCCAACCTTCGAATAGCGGACGAAACCGCCACCGACGAACGGCTTAAAACCGCACTGGAATTGGCACAGGCGACCGAGCTGCTTGACGGCATCGGGCTGGACGGCGTTATAGAAAACGACGGCAAAAACCTGTCGGGCGGACAAAAACAGCGCGTATCCATTGCGCGCGCATTGTGCCGCGACAATGTGTTATATCTGTTTGACGATGTGACTTCCGCGCTCGATTACCGCACCGAACGCGACTTTATAAACGCCGTAAAAAAAGTGGACGGCGCCAAAATCTTCGTTTCCCAGCGCATAAGCGCGGTGTCGTCCTGCGATAACATTATCGTATTGGACGGCGGTTCTATCGTGGGCATGGGAACGCACGACCGGCTAAAAACATCCTGTCCGCTGTATGCGGAATTCTGCGCGTCGCAAGGCTGATGGCTATGAAAAACAACACCGCAAAAAAACAGTCTACCCTGCGTAGGCTCATGAAGTACCTAAAGCCGCACGCACCACTGCTTGTAGGCGCGTTTTTGTGCGCGGTGATAGCGGCGGGCGCAATGCTGTTTACGCCGGTAATAATCGGCGAAGCGGTGGACTGCATTGTAAGCAAAGGCGACGTTTCTTTCGGTCGGCTGGGCATTTATCTTTGCGTGTTGGCCGGTCTTATAGTTGCGGTCATGCTGTTCCAATGGCTTATGAACCTTTTGGCGTCGGCGGCGGCGCACCAAGCGGTTGCAAGCGCCAGAAAAGCCGGCTTTTCCGCCGTGACTGACGCGCCGCTCTCCTACGTGGACACAAAGTCCCCCGGGGACATAACTTCGCGCGTGTCGGTAGACGCCGACCAGATAGCGGACGGTATAGTTCAGGGCGCAACTCAGATTTTTACCGGCGTCGTCACAATAATAGGCACGCTTATATTTATGATACGCATAAGCCCGTGGATAGCGCTTGCCGTTGCGGCGCTCACTCCCCTGTCGCTTTTGGTGTCGTACTTTGTGGCGCGCGGCTCGCACAAGCATTTTACCGAGCAAACGGCTGTGCGCGGCGAGCTCTACTCGCGCACGGAAGAGACTATTCGCAATCGCGCGCTTATTACCGCATACGGCTACGGGCAGCGCGCGGAAAAGGACTTTGACGACACCAACCAAGACCTAAAGCGGTGCGGGTTTAAAGCGACCTTCTTTTCGTCGCTTGTCAATCCGTCCACGCGCCTTATCAACTCGCTTGTGTACGCGGTAGCCGCCGTGATGGGCACGGTGTTTGCAATAGACGGAAAGGTCACTGTGGGCGGCATAACACAACTGCTTTTGTACGCCAACCAGTTTGCCCGCCCGTTAAACGAGATTACGGGCGTAATAACGGAATTCCAGACCTCGCTTGCCGCGGCAAAACGCATACTCGACCTTACCGAGGTCGCGCCGCAAAACGACGACGGAAAAACGCTTGTTTCGGGCGGAAGCATAGCGGTAAAAAATCTCGATTTTTCGTACACGCCCGATCGCCCGCTCATTAAGGACATGAACATAGACGTGCCGCAAGGGACGCTTGTTGCAATCGTCGGCCGCACCGGCTGCGGAAAGACAACGCTTATCAATTTGCTCATGCGGTTTTACGACCCCGACAGCGGAACAATCCTGTTTGACGGCGAAGACGCCCATTCTTTCAGCCGTAGCAGCGTGCGTAAAAATTTCGGCATGGTGTTGCAAGACAGCTGGATATTTAAAGGCACTGTGCGCGACAATATTGCGTACGGCAAGCCGGACGCCACCGACGAGCAAGTACGCGCCGCCGCGCGCGCCGCACATATAGACCGATTTATCGAGCGCATGGCGGACGGCTACAATACCGTAATAGACGACGGCGACGGCATTTCGCAGGGACAAAAACAGCTTATCAACATTGCGCGCGTTATGCTTGCCGATCCGCCCATGCTCATACTGGACGAAGCCACTAGCAACATAGACACACGCACCGAAAAGCGCGTACAAGCGGCGTTTGATAAACTGCTCCGTCCCGAAAACGGCAGTAAAAAAACAGGCTTTGTGGTAGCCCACCGCCTTTCCACAATAGTCAATGCCGATATTATACTCGTTATGGATAACGGACGAATTGTAGAGCGCGGAACGCACCAAGAGCTGCTAAAAAAGAACGGCGCGTACGCTTCGCTGTATCAAGCGCAATTTGCGCGCACGGAAGGTACTGTCACGGCATAAATATATTGTGCTATGACGGAAACAAAAAAATCTATTACACAGCTTATCGGCAATACGCCGCTATTGCAAGCGGTAAATTACAGTCGCGCAAAAAACTTAAACGCGACTGTTTTGATTAAACTAGAATATCTGAACCCTTGGGGCTCGGTCAAGGACAGAGTAGCCGTAGCCATGATACAAGACGCCGAAAAGAGCGGAAAGCTTTGCGCGGGCGGAACGCTAATCGAGCCGACTTCGGGCAACACGGGAATTGCGCTTGCCGCCGCCGCAGCCGCTTTTGGGTACAAGATGATCGCCGTCATGCCCGAAACAATGAGCGTGGAGCGCCGCAACATAATAAAAGCGTACGGCGCGGATATTGTGCTGACGGAAGGCAAACTCGGTATGCGCGGAGCTGTTCAAAAAGCCGATCTGCTACATAGCGAAATAAGCGGCTCGGTTGTACTCGGGCAGTTCACTAATCCCGCAAATCCGCAAATACACTACAGCACAACAGGACCGGAAATATGGCGCGATACGGACGGAAATGTGGATATATTTGTTGCGGGCGTGGGTACTGGCGGCACTATATCGGGCGCGGGCAAGTACCTTAAAGAACAGAACCCTAATATCCGTATTGTGGCGGTAGAACCGGCTTCATCCCCCATGCTGTCGCAAGGGATAGCCGGCGCGCACAAAATTCAAGGCATTGGCGCGGGCTTTGTGCCGGACACTTTGGACACGTCGGTATACGACGAAGTTGTGACTGTGACGAACGATGACGCATTTTATGCGGCAAAACTGCTTGGCAAAAGCGACGGAGTGCTTGTAGGCATATCGAGCGGCGCGGCGCTTCACGCCGCAACGGCGGTAGCCCAACGCCCCGAAAACAGCGGCAAAACCATAGTCGTGATACTCCCCGACTCCGCCGACAGATATTACTCCACACAGCTTTTCGCCGATTGAAACAAAGTCGACTTTACTCCAACAAAAAAGCGGTTAAACTAAACCGCTTTTTAATATCTATTACAGCTTTAAATACTGTTCGTCCGTAACCGGTTCGCACCATTCGGTGGAGCAATTTTCTCCCTGCACTTCCACGGCAAGGTGGGAAAACCAGCTATCCTTTTTTGCGCCGTGCCAATGCTTGACGCCGGCAGGGATTGTTATGACCGAGCCTTCCTTTAGGCTGACCGCTTTTTTGCCATGCTCTTGATACCAGCCTTCGCCGTCCACGCAGATAAGAATTTGTCCGCCGCCCTTATCAGCCTTGTGAATATGCCAATTATTACGGCAGGACGGCTCAAATGTAACGTTGAATATGCCCACAGTCTTTTTAGGATCTGTCAACGGCTTAAGATATGAATTGCCGATAAAATACTTTGCAAAAGCCGTGTTGGGCTCGCCCAGCCCGAACATGCCGCCGTGGGCTTCCTGTTCGGCTTCGCCGTACACTTCCTTTGCCATGCGGAAAGCCGCCCAAGCATTCGGCCAACCGGCGTAAAACGCAACGTGCGTAAGTATAGCCGCCATTTCCGATTTGGTAACGCCGTTAGTCTTTGCCGTTTGCAGATGATAGGCAAACGAACTGTCTATAAGCCCTTTGCTTACAAGCGAAGTTATTGTAATAATCGATCGCGTCTTTAACGGCAGTGTGTCGTCCGACCACACTTCGCCGAAAAGCACGTCGTCGTTTAGCCGCGCAAATTCGGGCGCAAACTCGCCCAAAGATTCTCTGCCTGCCGTTTGCTTTACTTTCATATTCTGCCTCCGATTTGTATAATTATAATAACATTTTGCAATAAAAAACGCAAGAAAAGTTTGGGCAAGTAAACAGTTAAAAAAACTTTAGATTGCCGACTTCTTTACGCTTTATAAATAAAAAAACACACCTGCACAGACAAGTGAAGGTGTGTTTTTGTATTTATGCAAAATTCGATTATTTGAGTTCGACGGTTGCGCCGACTTCGGCGAACTTCTTTTTGATCTCTTCCGCTTCGGCTTTGCCGACGTTCTCTTTGACGGTGGAAGGTGCGTTGTCAACAAGCGCTTTGGCTTCGCCGAGGCCGAGCGAAGTAAGCTCGCGAACAACCTTGATAACGGGGATCTTGTTGGGACCGACGTCCTTAAGGATAACGTTGAACTCGGTCTGCTCTTCCGCAGCCGGAGCGGCGGCGCCTGCCGCGGGAGCGGCAACAGCCATAGCCGCAGCCGATACGCCAAACTTCTCCTCGATCTTCTTAACGAGGTCGTTAAGCTCGAGAACTGTCATTTTTTCGATCTCTTCGATCATCTTGTCCAAATCTGCCATGATTTAATTTCTCCTTGAAAATTTTTGTGGGCTTAGCCCTAATTATATTTTTGGCGCTTACGTCGCCACTCGGCAGTAATTACTGCGATATTTAATTGTTGGTGGGACAGCTTACTAAAGCTGTTATGTCTCTAATTGCGGAGGCGCGCGTCAGACGGGCAACAGGCGATGAATTGCACGTAGCCCGCATCACGCGATACATACGCAATTAGGCTTTTTGTTTGGCAACTTCGCTGATAGCAATAGCCAACGAACGCATAGGACTGGTAAGAAGTCCGAGTAGTTGTGCCAACAGCACAGGTTTTTCGGGTATGCTGGCAAGCGCTTTGACGCCGTTTTCGTCAAACTTTTTGCCTTCAACAACGCCGCACTTAATGGTCATGGGCGTTTTGCCTGCGTAATCGGCAAGGATACGGCAAGGCGCTACGGGGTCGTCCTTAGGACCGAACGCCGCGGCGGTGGGGCCTGCAAAGTATTCGTCATAGCCGGCAAGTCCGGTCTGCTCAAACGCACGGGACAGCGCGCTGTTTTTAATTACGTGATACTTAACTCCGGCCTCGCGCAATGCCTTACGCATAGCGGTGTCCTGAGAAACGTTGATACCACGGTAATCGACCAAAACGACGGACGCGGAATCGTTGATTTTTTCCACGACCTCTGCGACGTATGCTTTGCGCTGATCGATATTGTGTTCCGACATGTTAACCTCCTTAAAGATTTAAAGAAAAGCGACGCTTCTTGTCGAAGCGTCGCAAAAAATTCAGCGTTAAAAAACGTTAAATCGTTTGTTGCCTCGACAAGTCGGCCGTTAGGCCGTTTAAGTTTCCGCTTGTGTCTTGGGCGCGAGTGTCATCTCGCTATTTTAAACTGTTTGAGTACCGAGCTTATTAAGCTCTTACGTTGACGCGAACGCCGGGGCCCATGGCGGGAGCGACGTACACGCTTTTAAGATAAGTGCCTTTTGCCGCAGCCGGCTTGGCCTTTACTATGGCATCCATGAGCGTATCGAAGTTTTCCTTCAGCTTTTCGGCGCCGAAGCTCTTTTTGCCGATAATGCAGTGCACTATTGCCGTTTTGTCCACGCGGTATTCTACCTTACCTGCCTTGGTCTCGGCAATCGCTTTGGCAATGTCCTGAGTGATTGTGCCGGCTTTGGGGCTAGGCATCAAGCCTTTGGGACCGA
>JAFLVI010000055.1 GCA_022508405.1 Clostridiales bacterium | reverse complement strand
GCCGATTATCAGCATGTACGGCACCTTGTCAACCTGCGCCTCGCGAATCTTGTAGCCGATTTTTTCGTTGCGGACGTCGCTTGTCGCGAGTATTCCGCGGCGGGAGAGCTCGGCTTTTAGGCTTTCGCACTTGTCCGCAGTGCGCTCGGTAAGCGACATTACGCGCACCTGCTCGGGCGAAATCCACAGCGGGAACGCGCCTCCGAATTTTTCTATGAGTAGCGCAAGCGTACGCTCGTAACATCCGATTGAACTGCGGTGTATAATATACGGCGTGCGCTTTACGCCGTTTTCGTCGACGTAAGTCATATCAAACTTTTCGGCAAGGAACATGTCCACCTGTATGGTGAGCAGCGTGTCCTCCTTGCCGTAGACGTTGCGCGACTGAATATCCAGCTTGGGCCCGTAAAACGCCGCTTCGCCTATTCCTTCCACATACTTTACGCCGAGATCGTCCAGAATGTTTTTCATGGTGCTTTCGGCTTCCTTCCACTTTTTGGGCTCTTGGATGTACTTTTCCTTGTCCTTGGGATCCCAACGCGAGAAACGGTAGAATATATCGTCGTGCAAGCCGAAAATATTCAGCATGTACTCGCAAAGGTCCAAACAGCCCTTAAACTCTTCTTCAAGCTGTTCGGGCGTGCAAATTATGTGCCCTTCGGCAAGCGTGAACTGCCTTACGCGCGTAAGCCCGTGCATTTCGCCGCTCGATTCGTTGCGGAACAGCGTGCTCGTTTCGTTGTAGCGACACGGCAAATCTCGATAGCTTTTAAGTCCGTTTTTATATATCATATACTGGAACGGGCATGTCATGGGACGGAGCGCAAGCACTTCGTCGTCCATTACTTGATCGCCTATTATAAACATGCCGTCGCGGTAGTGATCCCAGTGTCCGCTAAGCTTGTACAAATCGCTCTTTGCCATATACGGTGTTTTTGTAAGCATATAGCCGCGCCGCGCTTCTTCGTCCTCCACAAAGCGCTGCATGGTCTGTATCATCTTTGCGCCCTTGGGCATAAACAGCGGCAGGCCTTGACCTATGCGTTCTTCCGTCATAAACAGCTGCATATCCCTGCCCAGCTTGTTGTGATCGCGCTTTTTGGCTTCGGCAAGCTTTTGAAGATACTCTTCCACTTCCGCCTTTTTTTCAAACGCCACGCCGTAAATGCGCGTAAGCATTTTGTTGTGCTCGTCGCCCTTCCAGTACGCGCCCGCTATCTGAATGAGCTTTACATGCTTAACCTTGCCGGTGCTGGGAAGGTGCGGACCTCTGCACAAGTCCACAAAGTTGCCCTGACGGTAGAAGGTTATTTTACTGCGCGCAGGAAGCTCTTCTATGAGCTGCATTTTGTACACTTCGTTGTACCCCTGCATTTGCGCCATGGCTGCTTTACGCGACACCACTTCGCGCTCTATGGGAAGGTCGGCGGCTATTATGCTGTTCATCTCGTTTTCCACAGCAACAAGGTCGTCCATTGTTATTGCAAACGGCAAGTCCACGTCGTAGTAAAAGCCGGTTGCCGTGGCGGGACCTATCGCAAGCTGCGCCGCGGGATAAACCGTCTTGATAGCCTGTGCCAAAATATGCGAAGCGGTGTGGCGGTATACTTCCCGTCCCTCCTCGTCGCGGTACGTCAATATCTCCAAAGTTGCGTCCGAAGTAATCGAGCTTTTAAGGTCCACAAGCTCGCCGTTGACCTTGGCGGCAAGCGCGGCGCGATGCAGCCCGTCGCTTATGCTTTTTGCAACCTGCTCGGCAGTAGTGCCGCTTTCCACTTCTATGACCGATCCGTCTTTAAGTGTGATTTTCATGTCGTATTCCTCCAAAATAAAAATCCCTAACAAAATAATGTTAAGGACGATAATCTTACCGTGGTTCCACCTTAGTTCGCGCTAAAACCTTAGCGCCTCGTTTTCTTGCCGACTGCAAGCAGTTTCCGTTTTGTCCGCGGTGGTTTCGCTTGGCACACTCCGCTACAAGGTTTTCAGCTACCCCTTGCTCTCTGTAAGGTTCATGTACGGCTACTTGTCCGCAACGGAATATTCAATTACATTGAGTTTAGCACCTAACGGTAGTTTTGTCAAGCAAAACAACGCTTATTCCTTTTTTTCGGTCGCAAATTGAGCGATATATCCGCTACTTTTTTATGCTTTCCACCGACAGTCTTCTGCTTTCTATCTTGGATTTAATCCCGCTCACCACTACAAACAGTACAAACATAAGGCACGCAATGGAGATCCACACCGGTATGCCCCAGCCCGAAAACGGTATAACGCCGCTTCCTAAGTATGCTGTCAGCCCTATCATGACAGGACGCGTCACCAAACATATCACCGTAAAGTACGCATACGACATAGTGGTTATTCCGGCTATCATACACAGCATATCGTCCGGAAACGCCGGAAACAACAGCATGATTATAAACACAAACCTGCCCTTTTCGTTCATTAGCTTTGCATACTTTTCGGTGTTGTCTTCCCCAAACATCCAGTTACACAGCTTGCGCCCGAAAACCTTGCCCAGCATGAACGAAATAAGCGAACCGATTATCGTGCCTATCACCGACAGTATAAAGCTGGTTGTAGCGCCGTATATAGCTACGCCCAAAAGAATGGTTACCGCTTCGGGTATTGGCAGAACCACCACCTGAAAAACCGTAAGCCCTATAAATATGGCAACGCCCCAAAATCCGCTGCCTCGTATGTATGTCTTAAGCGCCGAAAAGTCGGAAAACTTTTGCGAAAGCCCCGTCGTGTAGTACAACACGTAACAAACAACAAGTATTGCCGCCACCACGGTTATGACAAACACGGTGCGCGAAAAATGCTTGTGCTTTTCCTTATCCGCCACGCAGTAGACAATAGGACACAACAAAAGCACGGATACGGCGACGTAATATACGACCGCACTCCGCTCTTTCATGAATATTTCGCACAGAATAACGGTGCCGATACCTATCAAACACACAATAATGTCGAAAAGCATCGATTTGGTTTGAGCCTTCACGCTATATATTATGCGCAAAAAATGTCGAATAAATTAAGGGCGATGAGTAAATCTACTCGTCGCCCAACTTTTTTATTTGCTCGCGCGCAAGCTTGTCGCAACGATTGTTGTATTCGTTGTCCGCATGCCCCTTGACCTTTATAAACGTAATATCATGTTCGGTCATAAGATCGGAAAGCTGTTGCCAGAGATCTTGGTTTTTTACCGACTTGTTGTCCGCCGTGCGCCAAGCGTTGCGCTTCCAATTAGTCAGCCAGTTCTGCTCTATGGCGTTTACTAGATACGCGGAATCGGAATACAGCATAACGCGGCACTTTTCCTTAAGCGCCGAAAGCCCCGCTATGGCGGCATAAACTTCCATGCGGTTGTTGGTGGTTTGCATTTCACCGCCGGACAATACCTTTTCCTTTCCGCCGTACATAAGGATAGCGCACCACCCGCCCTTTCCCGGGTTGCCGCTGCACGCGCCGTCTGTATAAATTTCCACTGTTTTAAGCATGTATGTTTCCTTTTGACTATATGCCCCTGCCAAAACACAAAACCACCCTTGTGGGTATTTGTTTTAAAGGAGACGCGACTGCCCACAAACTGCGTGGGCGGGCTTTGCGCGAGCGCAAGCGCCTAGCGAACTTGCACCGAAATTGCTTTTACTTAATTTGCGCTTTACTTTTATTTTTATAGTCTGCTTTTAATTTGCTCCACTTCGGTGCACATTCTCTTGCGCTCCCCTGCCAAAACACAAAACCACCCTTGTGGGTGGTCGTGTTTTGGCAGGGGAGACGCGACTCGAACACGCGACCAACGGTTTTGGAGACCGCGACTCTACCAACTGAGCTACTCCCCTAAGCAACAATATTCTATCATTTTAATTTATCAAAGTCAATGATTTATGCAATGTTTATCAAAAAAAGGTTGAGATTCTTCACTGCGTTCAGAATGACAAATAAGAACCATAATAATTCTGCATTCTTAATTCATAATCCTCTTCCCGCCTTGAGCGGACAGCGCGTGGCAGATTGCCGCGGCAAGCGCGTCGGCGGCGTCGTCCGGCTTGGGCGTTTCTTTAAGCCTAAGGAGCGACCTTACCATATACTGCACTTGCGTTTTTCCCGCAGTGCCGTTGCCCGTGACGGTGGATTTTATCTGTAGCGGTGTGTACTCAAACAGCCTTTCGCAGATTTTTGCACAGGACAGCAGTATCACGCCGCGCGCCTGCGCCACCTTTATACCTGTGGTGATGTTGGTGTTAAAAAACAATTCTTCCACCGCAATCTCGTCGGGCTTGACTTCGGTAACCAGTTCGGTCACCTGCCGCTCGATTTGCAGCAGCCTTTCGGTTGTGGAAAGCTTGGAAGGCGTTTCTATCGCGCCGTAATCGAGAGGGATGAGCTTTCCCGACTCGCTTTCTATAATTCCGTACCCGACTATCGCATAGCCGGGGTCAATGCCCAAAATCCGCATACGCTCTCCTATCTGTACAACGATGTAACCACCGAATAATTCTTAAGACGATTTTTTATCGCCCTGTAGTTGGGTACAAACTTTTTGACAAGCGTCCAAAAATCGGAGCTGTGATTGTGATACACCACATGACAGAGCTCGTGAATAATCACGTAGTTTACAATCTCGTCGTCGAGCATGACAAGCCGCCAGTTAAGCCGTATGTCGCACATGCCGTCGCAATTACCCCATTGCGTTTTGGCGTTTGTCAAAGCGAATGAAGAATAGTTTATTCTGGTTGTGGCGGAAAGGCGGTACAGCCTGTCGGCAAGCTCGATTTGAGCAAGCTTTTGGTACATGTTTTTCAGCGCGCGGTCGCGCTTTTCGGCCGTGTCGTACTTGAGCGGCATATTCACCACATTGCCGTTTATGCAAGCCTTGGCGCACATAGTGGGCAAAACGGGCAACATCATGCCGTGGTATAGCGCCGACGACCCGTTTGTTATGGGTTCAAGCATGGCGGCTTTGGCGTTGTACTCCCTGACCTTTTTTGTTATCCAAAGCGCCTTTTCCGCCAGAAAATCTTCTATGTACGGTATGGACATACGGTAAGGCGCTTTTACTATGACTTGTCCGTCCTTTACTGTTACGGCAAGTGTTTTTCGTCTGCTGCGCTCTAGCTTATAATCCATGTTGAATATCCGTAGGTTTAACGTTGTCGGTGTACTCGCGGCGAGTGCGCATATCCTTTATAAAATCACCGTACTCGTCATGCACAATCGCATCGCGGATGCGCTCCGTTAGCTTTGTCAAATAGTAAAGATTATGATAGGAAATCAGCCTAGCCCCAAGCACTTCGCCGGTGTTGACCAAGTGCCTTAAATAGCTTTTGGAAAAATGCGTGCACGTGTAACAGTCGCAATGCTCGTCTAGCGGCGATAGATCTTCCTTGTACGCGGCGTTGCGCACCGTAACCTTGCCCGCGCTTGTGTACGCAAGCCCGTTCCTTGCCGTGCGTGTGGGAAGCACGCAGTCAAACATATCTATGCCGCGAAGCACGCCTTCCGCAATACAATCCGGACTGCCCACGCCCATCAGGTAACGCGGCATGTTTATTGGATACTCCGGACGGAGAACGTCCAGCATTTTGTACATAACGTACTTGGGCTCGCCCACCGACAGACCCCCTACCGCTATTCCGCACTTGGCATACGGCACGGTTTCCCGCAGCGACTGCAAGCGCAAATCTTCGTACATATTACCCTGTATTATAGGGAACAGCATTTGTTCGTCATTTTTATGGTGATTGCAGCACCGCTCCAGCCAGCGCGTTGTGCGGTTTACCGCCCTTTCGGCGTACGACTTGTCGCAATCGGCCTTGCAGCATTCGTCAAACGCCATTATTATATCGGCGCCCAGTGCGTTTTGGATATCTATCGACTTTTCGGGAGTAAAAAAGTGCCTAGACCCGTCAAGGTGCGAATTGAACTCCACGCCGTCGTCTGTTATCTTGTTAAGCTTGGCAAGCGAAAAAACCTGAAAACCGCCGCTGTCCGTAAGAATGGGCTTATGCCAGTCCATAAACTTGTGCAAGCCGCCGTTGTGCTTTACAATGTTCTCGCTAGGCCGCATATACAGATGATAGGTATTGGCAAGAATAATCTGCGCGCCCAAGCTGTCCACTTCGCTGGGCGTAAGCGTCTTTACGGTGGCTTGCGTGCCTACAGGCATAAACACCGGCGTTTTTATAACGCCGTGCGGTGTGGTAAACTCGCCCACTCTCGCGCCCGTCTGCTTGCAAACGTGTATTTCCTTAAACGAGAATTTTTCCATTCCGTACCTATAAACCTAGATTTAATGCGAACACCCGACGACTATTGCGACGCTTATTGGAAGAAACAGGCGTCTCCAAAGGAGAAAAAGCGATACTTTTCTTCCACCGCCGTTTTGTATATCTCCAAAGTTTTCTCTCTGCCTAAGAGCGCGCTGACAAGCATAATAAGCGTGGATTCTGGCAGGTGAAAGTTGGTTATTAGCCCATCCACTATTTTAAACTTGTACGGCGGATAAATAAAAATATTTGTTTCGCCGCTGCCGGCATGCACCGTACCGTCCGAACTTGCACACGATTCCAAAACGCGCACGGATGTTGTGCCCACCGCTATTACACGCCTGCCGCTTTTTTTGGCGGCGTTTATCTTGTTTGCCGCTTCGTCCGACAAGCAGTAGTATTCGCTGTGCATTTTGTGGTTTTCCACTTCGTCCGTTTTGACCGGCAAAAACGTGCCCAATCCCACATGCAACAGCACTTCTACTATCTCAATGCCCTTTGCCTTAAGCTCGGCAATAAGCCTTTCGGTAAAGTGCAGTCCCGCGGTGGGCGCGGCGGACGATCCCACGTCTTGAGCATACACGGTCTGGTATCTGTCTATGCTTTTCAGCTGTTTATGAATATAGTGCGGCAACGGCACTTCGCCTATCCTGTTGAGAATGGTCTCGAACACGCCGTCATAGTTAAACCTGAGTACCCTTGCGCCGTCTTCGCCTTCGGCTATAATCTCACCCGTCATGTCGTCACAAAAAGTAAGTACTGTACCTTTTTTTGCGCGCTTGGCGGGACGACACAGCGTTTCCCACGTGTCGCGGTCGATTCGCTTGTGTAAAAGAAAGGATATTTTTGCGCCCGTACCGTCCTTTACGCCGGTGACGCGCGCGGGCAAAACCTTGGTGTTGTTTATCACAAGCAAGTCGTCATCTCTTAACAGCTGCGGCAAATCAAAAAAATGCCGATGCGCAACCGTATCGGAATTTCTGTCGTACACAAAAAGGCGCGAACTGTCGCGCGGCTCTATGGGAGTTTGCGCGATAAGTTCTTTCGGCAAGTCGTAATAAAAATCACTCTTATTCATTGTTGCCGCCTACGGTGTCCAAAAAAGAAAGCTGCATTACCGCTTTTTTTGACGGCTTTACGCCCAAATGATTGAACGCCGCCTTTAACGCAATCCGTCCGCGCGGCGTGCGCGCGATAAATCCGAGCTGAATTAAATACGGCTCGATAACGTCTTCTATTGTGCCTGCGTCCTCGTTGATAGCGGCGGCAAGCGTATCCAGTCCGGTAGGCCCGCCGTCAAACTTTTGTACAAGCGCGGAAAGCAATTTCATGTCGTTGTAATCGAGCCCCAGCGGGTCGATTTCCATATCGTTTAGCGCCTTGACCGTTATTGGCAGTGTGATATTGCCGTCCCCCATTACCTGCGCAAAATCCCTGACGCGCTTAAGTAGACGGTTGGCAATCCTAGGCGTTCCGCGAGAACGCGAAGACAGCTCCGTCGCCGCGTCGTCGTCTATCGTTATTTTGAGCAGTCGCGCCGAACGCTTGATAATGCGAACCAAATCGGCTGTGGAATACGGTTCCAGCCTGCATATAACGCCGAATCTGTCGCGGAGCGGACCCGTAAGCATGCCTGCGCGCGTTGTTGCGCCAATGAGTGTAAACTTGTGCAAAGGAAGCCGTAGCGACGTTGCGCCCGCGCCCTTGCCTGTTGATATATCCAGCACAAAATCTTCCATAGCGGGATAAAGCACTTCTTCAATGGAATGGTTGAGCCTGTGTATTTCGTCAAGGAACAACACGTCGCGTTCCTGTAGGTTTGTAAGCAGTGAAGCTAAGTTGGCGGCGCGCTCTATCCCGGGGCCGCTTGTCACCTTTATTTCCACGCCCAATTCCGCGGCGATAATGTGCGCCAGCGTGGTTTTACCTAGCCCAGGCGGACCGTACAGTAAAACGTGATCCAACGCTTCGCCGCGCGCACGGCTTGCCGCAACATACACCTTGAGATTGGCTTTTACCTTGTCCTGCCCGATGTAATCGTCAAAGGTAGTGGGACGGAGCGAAATATCTCCGTCGTCGGTAACCAACTCTTTGTTTGTAATAAACCTGTTGTTTTCCATAATTACAAATTACGCAGTGCTGCAAGAACTATATCTTCGGTGGACATGTCGGGCTTAAACACTTTTTTAACGGCATTTTCCGCTTCCTTGCGTTCGTAACCCAGCCCCATAAGCGCAAGCACCGACTTTTCGTCAGGCAACTGTTCGGTCGTCACAACCGCGGGGGCGTCGCCAACGTCCGGCGAAACCTTGCCCTTAAGCTCCAGCACTATGCGCTCGGCGGTCTTTTTGCCCACGCCCTTGATTGTGGAAAGCGCCGCCGCATTGCCCGTAGCTATTGCGGAAGAAAGCCTTTCCGCCGACATACCGCTGAGTACAGACACAGCAAGCTTGGGACCCACGCCCGACACGCCGATTAAAAGCATAAACAAATCGCGCTCGGCAACTCCCGAAAAACCAAAGAGTTCCAAAGCGTCGTCCCTGACCGCGAGATATACGGGCATTTTTATTTCCTGCTTTTTGACCGCCTCGGCACAAGCGAAAGCGGACGCCGTGAGCGAAAAGCCCACGCCGCCGCAATCGATTACAACTTTGTTTTCACTTACCGCGGCAACCTTGCCCGATATATAGTCGAACATA
>JAFLVI010000054.1 GCA_022508405.1 Clostridiales bacterium | reverse complement strand
TTCGCTAGGCGCTCGGCGTAGCCGAAGCCCACGCGCGATCTCCGCGCGTATTCCCGTTGGTCGTATTAACCTCATCCACCGCAAGCGCTCCCCCTTCCCCTAAGGGGAAGGCTGAATTCTATCCTTATTATTAATTCCTCATTCCGAATTCCGAATTCTTAATTGAAAAAAACCGCCAAAGGCGGTTTTTTTACGCTGCGTCTTTTATTACTTTAGGCGGCGCAGAATTTTTGATTGTGTCCGCAGTGACGATGATCTTTTTTATCGTCTTGTCGGACGGGACTTTGTACATGATGTCCAGCATTGCGTTTTCCACAATGGTGCGCAATCCCCTTGCGCCGGTGTGGAGCGAAATCGCCTTGTCGGCTATTGCGGTGAGCGCGCTTTCGTCAAACTCAAGCTGAACGCCGTCCAGATCGAGCAATTTAACATACTGCTTGACTATTGCGTTTTTGGGCTCGGTCAGCACGCGCACCAAGTCTTCCGACTTAAGGTCCTTTAAGGCAACCGTGACGGGTACGCGCCCCACAAGCTCGGGTATAAGCCCGAATTTAATAAGGTCTTGCGGCTGAACCTGCGGCAACATTGCGTCGGGGTCTGTCGCTTCGCTGTGCAGAACGCCGCCAAAGCCGATACGTGACTTGCCCAGTCTGTCCGCAACAATCTTGTCCAGTCCTACAAACGCGCCGCCCAGTATAAACAGCACGTTGGTGGTGTCCATGTGGATAAATTCCTGCTGGGGGTGCTTTCTGCCGCCGTTGGGCGGAATGCTGGATATGGTGCTTTCTATTATTTTAAGAAGCGACTGCTGAACGCCTTCGCCCGACACGTCGCGCGTAATAGAAACGTTTTCGCTCTTTCGCGCAATCTTATCCACTTCGTCTATATAGATAATTCCGCGCTCCGCCGCCGCAACGTCGTAGTCGGCGTTTTTGATAAGCCTTAAAAGGATATTTTCCACATCTTCGCCGACGTAGCCCGCTTCGGTAAGCGTGGTGGCGTCCACCATGGCGAACGGGACTTTAAGGATTTTGGACAACGTTTGCGCGAGCAAAGTCTTGCCGCATCCGGACGGACCGAACATTAAAATATTGCTTTTGTTGAGTTCCACGCCGTCGCCGGTATTGCGTTCGGCAATGGTGCGTTCTTCGTCGCGGTTGCTCTTTTGGCTGTTGCGCAGGTTGTAATTTACTCGCTTATAGTGGTTGTACACCGCAACCGACAAAACGCGTTTTGCCTCGTCCTGCCCGATGATATATTTATCCAATTCGCACTTTAACTGTTCGGGCGGCAAAAGCGCAACGCTGTCGGGTGTGCCGTGCGTACTTTCCGCAAGCTGGTCGCGGCAGATTTCCACGCACTCGTTGCAGATGAACACGCCGTCCCCGGGCGCGGCGATAAGGTGCTCGACTTTTGATTCCGGTCTGCCGCAAAACGAACAGCAAGGTTCGTCGTTATTCATGTTATTCTTTTTTGCCATTTATATGAACCTCCTCCGTCATTATTTTACTTTTGTGGCAGTTATATTCAGTGGTTAAATGCGTTTTTCAACAATCCCGTCTATAATTCCGTACGCCTTGGCTTCTTCGGCGAACATGTAGTTATCCCTATCCACGTCGCGCTCAATCTTTTCAAGCGGTTGATTGCAGTTTTTTGCAAGAATCATGTTCATGCGCTTTTTTACGCGCAGGATGTGCTGCGCGGTGATGGCGATGTCGCTCGCCTGTCCTTGCGCACCGCCTGACGGCTGGTGAATCATTATCTCGCTGTTGGGCAGAGCAAAACGCTTGCCCTTGGCTCCGCTGGACAGCAAAAACGCGCCCATGCTCGCCGCCATGCCCACACAGATAGTTTCCACGTCGCACTTGATATAATTCATGGTGTCGTAAATCGCCATGCCCGCAGTGACCGATCCGCCCGGGCTGTTTATATAAAGCGATATGTCCTTGTCTTCGCCCTTGCTCTCCAGATACATCAACTGTGCAACAACAAGGTCGGCGGTGACGTCGGTGACTTCGCCCGTCAAAAACACAACACGGTCTTCAAGCAAGCGCGAGAATATGTCGTACGAACGTTCGCCGCGGTTGGTCTGTTCGACAACCATAGGCACAAGATCGTTTTTTATAAAGTTAAACTTATTCATATACTCTCCGTTTTGATAAATTACTCGCCGTCTTTTTTATCTTCCGCTTTTTTCGCCGTTGACTTTTTTGCCGCAGGTTTTTTGGCGGCGGGCTTTTTTGTCTCGGCCTGTTCTTCTGCCGCCTGTTCGTTTTCAAGCACAAACTCGTTATTGTTGAGCAAAAGGTCGAAGAACTTATCTGTCATAAGATCGTTGTACGCGTACTCTTCCACCGTGCCGCCGTTGTGATGCACTGCGTGTTCAAGCTCACTGCGCACCGAAGGATCGCGAAGCTTGCTCTTAACTTCCTCTTCCGACACTTCTATGCCTTCCGCTTTGATAATAGCGCGCATGACCTGACGCATTTTAATGTTGCGAGCGGCGGGCTCTTTGCGTTCTTCGCGGAACTGCGCCACGGACGAATTGCTGTACTTAAGGTAGTCTTCCGGCTTGATACCGTATGCCGCCATCTGCTGCTCGAACTCGTGGTACATTCTGTCCACTTCCGCTTTTACGATGGCTTCGGGAACGTCGCACTCCGCGTTTTCCGTAACCTTGCGCATAACCGCGTCGATGCGGTCGTTGCGCTGACGGTTTTGTGCGGAAGTCTCGAGCGCGGCGCGAATGCCCGCCTTAAATTCTTCTACGCTGTCGTATCTGCCGCGTTCCTTAACCCACTCTTCGGTAAGCTCGGGGATCTCTTCGACAAGCACGTCGTTGACCTTAACATGGAAAACCGCGTCCTTGCCCTTAAGGTTTTCGGCGTGATAGTCGTCGGGGAATTTAACCTTGACATCGCGTTCATCTCCCTTGACGACGCCGATAAGACCGTCTTCAAACCCCGGAATAAACGCGCCGCTGCCAAGCTTGAGCTCGTGGTTTTCGGCTTTGCCGCCGTCAAACTCCACTCCGTCCACAGTGCCGACGTAATCAATTACGGTGATATTGCCGTTTTCCGCGGGCTTATCCGTGGGGACAGAACGCGCGCTTTGAGCAAGCTCTGCCTTTATGCGCTTGTCCACGTCTTCTTCGGTTACATTATACTCAATCTTGGGCAATTTAATACCTTTATATTCGCCGAGTTTAACTTCGGGATAGAGCGTTACTTTGACGGTAAACGCAAACGCTTCGCCGTCTTCCGCTTTTTCAAACGAAACGTCGGGCTGACCGAACACTTCCAGTTCGGGATGGTTATTTATTTGCTCGCGACAAACGCGGTTGATGCACAAATCCACCGCGGCGTCAAAAAACACGCCCGCACCGTAGTGCATTTCTATAAACTTACGCGGCGCCTTGCCGGGGCGAAAGCCCGCTACTTTATATCTGCCCTTGGTACGGTTGTACGCGTTTTCAATTTCCGCTTCCCATTCTTCGGGCGTGAGAGCAATCCTAAAAGACGCTTCGTTTTTTTCTTGCTTAAAATCAGACTTCATATGTTCCTCCGAAAAGAATATAACCATACTATTTTATCACGGCTAACAGAATATGTCAAACGAAACGAATGCAGAATGCAGAATGTAGAATGCAGAAATCATTATATTTAATGTCTTATGCGCCTATCTATTGCTTTTACGGCGCTCCGCACTACCCTTAATAGAAAGGCCGATAAGGTTGAAGCGCATTTTCTAGACTACTTCTTTTTCTAAAAGAAGTAGGTCTGCATTCTACATTCTTAATTCTTAATTGGTTTCCGCCCTTTACAAAACACAAAATAAGTGCTACAATAAATGGCGGAAACCGAAATGCCTAAGGACGCGCTTACAATTTACCGCGCCGCCCAAGAACTGGACATGCTTGTCGGCGGCAGAGTGGACAAGGTGACGATGCCAAATCCCGACACCGTTATTTTGCTGTTCCACACAAAAAACGGGAACTATAGACTGCTGCTGTCGTGCAACCCGTCGCTTCCGCGCGCGCATATAACAAAGCTAAACTACAAAAGCCCCGAAACGGCTTCCGGCACTCTTATGTACTTTCGCAAGCGACTATCCGGCGCGGTGCTAAACGCAATCATCAAGGATAAGTGCGAGCGCATGATCTCGCTTGAATTTTCGGCGCTTGACGAACTGCGCGAGCCCGTTAAGTACAGCCTGAAAGTAGAACTTACAGGCAAATGCGCCAACATAGTGTTTGTAGAGCAAGACGGCATAATCGGCAACTCCTTGCGCAGAATTTCCGCCGAAGCGGACGGCAAACGCGCCGTTTTTGCGGGATTACAGTACCGCTCTCCCAGCCCTACCGGCAGAGTCGGTGTATTCGACACAGACAAGCTGACAGCCTGTATAATGCAAATGAGCGGCTTATCCGCGCGCGCCGCCGTAAACAAGTGCGTGGGTGGGCTTGCCACGTCCACCGTGGATGAGCTGTTTTTCAGACTGGGAATAAACGACGACGAGCCGCCGTCTATAGAGATTGCACAAAGGTTTTGCGAACAGGCAAAGCAATTTTATAACTGCCCCATGTCCCCTGCCGTAGTGTTTGACGGCGACAAGCCGATCGACTTTTTTGTCGTGCCGTACAAGACTATAGGCGGCAATGTAAAGCTGTTTTCCACGCTTAACGAAGCGATGGACGAATACTATTCGGCGCTGTTTAAAGCCGCCGACTTTTCCGCATACGTAAAGCCGCTTCGTTCGGCGGTAAAAAACGCCACCGCAAAAAATAAAAAGCGGCTTTCGGAAGCATTGCAAAAGATAGCGGAAAGCGAATCGGCGGACGAGGAGCGCATACTCGGCGACCTTATTACCGCCAACATTTACAGAATAAAGCGCGGCGACCGTTCCGTCACAGTTGACAACTTTTACGACGGTGACAGACAGATGACGATAGAACTGGACGTAACCAAAAACGCACAGCAAAACGCCGCCGCGCACTACAAGGCGTACAACAAAAAGAAAAAAGCCGCCGTATATGCCGCCGAAGCGCAAAACGCGGCGGAGCAAGCGCTGGACATATTAGAGCGCCTTTCGGTGGAAATAGATATGTGCACGGACAAGACGGAGCTGGACGAGATTCGCGCAGAGCTTGTGTCGCTCGGCTATCTCAAGCCGGACAAAAAGCGCAAAAAGGAAAAGCCGATACAGTCACAGCCGCTTGTCTATGATATAGAAGGCGTTACCCTTTTTATAGGCAAAAACAGCGCGCAAAACGACAGGATTACAAAGTCCGCCGCCCGCACAGATACATGGCTGCACGTAAAGAGCGCGCACGGGAGCCACGCGGTGCTAAAGACGTCTTCCCCCACCGACAGCCAGCTTACACGCGCCGCCGAGATTTGCGCGTATTACAGCGGAGCGCGGCTGTCCCAAAATGTAGCCGTAGACTACACGCTTATTAAATACGTGTTTACTCACGGCGGCGGCAAAGTCGATTACAAGGAATACAAAACGGTTTTCGTCAATCCTAAAAATTAGATTTTTTACGCAAAAAGTCGGGCAATAATACCCGACTTTTTTGCTGTGATTTTTTCCGAATAATGCACGCCGAAAGCAAAACACGTATTAACCGAATGCAAAACAGTTTTGCAAATATTCTCTCTTTGTTTTTGTCTCGGTCGCACACATTCGGCTTGTATGTGCAAATCAGGGTTCATGCACATACAATTTAAATTTCTTTAAAGGAGAAAGAGAGAATACGGTTAAAACAACAATTTATCAGCTATTGTAAAGCTCAAATGTAATTTTAAAGTTTTTGCCGGCGTTGGCAGTATAGCTTGCGTTGTTAGAATCAAGCACAATGTAAACGGTGTACGTTTGATTATCCGCCGGAGATTCCACAATATCCAAAGTACCCGAAAGAGTTTTCCAGTTTTCGTCAAGCGACGCTTCCGCCCCAGTTGTAGGCGCGCTATCGGTCACTTGATATTTAAGTCCAGTGGGAACAGACGAACTGCCAACCGCTTCAGTCGTGGCCTTGATCTTATAACCGGTGAAATCCGTTCCGCTTGTTTTAAGCGTAACTACATAGTAATATGTTTGCGATTCCGAAGTAATGGAAGGTTGGTCAATCGGCATAAGCGCTTTGTCTGTTCCGGTAGATGTAGTACCGTCTGCAAAACCAACAGCAACTACCGTGCCGGTATTTGCGCTTTCGATTGTATGCGTCTTGTTAGATGCGCCGCTCCACGCCGCAAAGGATACGGCGCCGATACCGGCAACAGCCGCTACAGAGGCGGCTACTATTAAAGATTTTACTGTTTTTTTCATTTTCCTCTCCTATTAGGAATTATTTATTTATCACTCAAGCCGCCCTGTCGGACTACGCATAAACATAGCCCCAACCTGTAGTAATACAATCTTAAAAATGTACAGTATCTGTACATTTTTACTTATTATAGTACAGATACTGTACAATGTCAATAGATTTAACAAACTTTTTTATGCGAATATTTTTCAAATAAAAAACTGCGACATTGCCGCAGGTTGAACAATTAAACATTATGACAGTAAAAATCGGAAATACATTAAAAGCGCTGCGAAAAAGCTATGGGCTCACCCAAGTACAGCTTGCCAAAAAGCTGAATTTAAGCCGCGTTAACTATACGAGATACGAGACTGACGCTTCCCGCCCCGACTATGAAATACTCATAGCCATTGCCGACTTTTACAAGATTTCGCTGGACGAAATATTTGATAGAGATATAAAGTAATTAAGATATATACATCTTATAAAGCGCGACGGATACCGCAGCGGACAAATTTAAGCTGTCCACTTTTTCCGACTGTTCTATGCGGACGGGACTGTATTGCGCATAGCTTTCCGGAAGTCCTGTAGCCTCGTTTCCAAACACCAACGAGTACTTTTTGCTTGCGTCGAATTCGGTCTTGGAGAATGCGCCGCCGCACAGCATAAACGGCATAACCACCCTATCGCCGAACTTATTTATGTACTCTTCAAAACTGTCAAACTGTTCGACGTTTATTCCGAACACCGCTCCCATGCTTGCGCGCACCGTTTTGGGGTCAAAACAATCCACGGCAGGCTTGATTATAACAAGGTCGGCGCAGTCAAACGCCGCGACAGCCCGCATGATTGTGCCCAAATTTCCGCTGTTGGACGGGTTAACGAGCACCACATGATGTCTGTCGGACTGTGCATGCGAATCATACTTGTTGAATTCACCTATCACGTAGCAGTTCTCTTTTGGGCTGAGTATATTAAACGCTTTTTCACTTTCCGTCACGGGAATGCCCAGCGCACGCGCCCTGTCGGTAACAACGGTTACGTCCGACTTGGGCGAAACGTAAACGCACCGCGCCGAATCCGCGCGGCGGTTAAGCAGTTCCATTGTTACGGTCGCGCCAAGCGCGTAAGAAATATCATCGGTTTTTTTGTACTTTTTTACCATAACCCCATCCACCGCTTACGCGGTCCCACTTCTCCCAAAATGGGAAAGGTTTATTAGGTCGCGGGCATAAAGTGCGCCTAAAATCATATCCTTATTTTTAATTCTTAATTCTGCATTCTTAATTGAAAAAAACCGCCCGAAGGCGGTTTGTTATGCTACAATCGTCCAGATCATGCCGAACACGGCAAGCGCGAACAGCACACCCATGATAGACGCATTGATTATTGCCGCTTTATACGCGGGGTCGCGGTGATTGATTTTTTTGGAAAACAACACCAGACAGCAACGCGCAACGGACAGTCCCGAGCCAATCGCATAAATGATAAAGCCCGCAAGCAGTACGCCGTCCAGATTGAACAATCCTACAATCAAAAGCACGACGCCGACAAGCATGACGATATCGCAAATCTGGCGCAGGCCGAACGGCGTGAAATATCTGACAAACATGTTTCGTTTTTTCTTAATAGCCATGAGTTTTACCTTTTTGTTTAAGTTGCTACAATGTTTTTTAGAACAGCGCAATCAGCGCAGATATAAGTCCGAATACAATAAGTACCGTAAAGATAATCCAAACAATAAACCAGCTTTGGCTTTGGTGACGAGCGTAACGGTACGAAAGGATGACCGGTATGAACATTGCAAGCGTAAAGCAAATCTGCTTGATCCAGTCGAAAATCGCCGCCGAATGATTAAAGCCGATATAGTGACACACCGCGCCCACAGTCATTGCGACGCCGATAAAAATTATCAGCCAAAACGCAAACTTATTGAGCGATATACGGCTGCCCGAGCTTGAAGTGGTGCGCGTTCTTTTTGTCGTTCTTTTTGCCATTATTATAACCTCTTGATAATTATTTTAAACCTTTGGACCCCGGTTTTACGGCGACCGTTCCCGCTTTGCACATGGGACAGTCTTCGGGGCTGTAAGTCTTTACGTCTATTTGAAGAAGCGACTCGTTGGGGACGCCAAAGTCCACCTTGCCGCCGCTGCGGTCCACTACTTCCGCAACCGCAACAACCGTGCTTCCCATACGTGTCACAAGGTCTATCACCTCTTTTACCGAACCGCCGGTTGTAACAACGTTTTCCGCAACGAGAACTCTACTGCCCTTTTTAAGCTCGAATCCTCTGCGGAGTGCGAAGTTGCCGTCCTTTTCGCGTTCGGCAAACATATTGGGAATACCGAGTTGCTTACCGAGTTCGTATCCGAATATGATTGCGCCCACCGCGGGCGAAACAACTACGTCGGCGTTGTACTTTTTTACCTTGTCGGCCGCCATAGCGCAAAGCCTACTCGCAATCTCGCCGTGTTCAAACAGCTTGGCGCACTGCATGTACGTGTCGGAGTGTAAGCCCGAAGTCAAAATGAAATGACCGTGAAGCACGGCGCCGGACTGCTCGAACAACTGCATTACGTTATCAGTCAACTTTTATTCCTCCGACAAGAGTTTGTACATTGCTTATATTATCACGTTCGCAAAGATTTGTCAACTCATTTAGTATATTTATAGCCGCATACGGCTCGAAAATATTTGCCGTGCC
>JAFLVI010000053.1 GCA_022508405.1 Clostridiales bacterium | reverse complement strand
AGCGGTTTAACATCGCTATCGACGTCGTCCGTGAGGCGTTAATCGCAAATTACGATGCGGCGCCTATAAGTAATATATCGGTGGACGGAGACGGCGATGAGATCGATTTGTTTGACAACGTTATAGATAAGACAAGTTCTTTGGAACAGCGGATATTAGACGAGGATAGTTTTATCGATATTGTAGATGAGTTGGAAAAAGCTTATGCAGCATGCCGAAAGGACACACAGCGAACGGTACGGTATAAACTTACGGCGCTATTGATATCGGCACTCGACGGAGATGTCGAAAAGTTACATAGGATTAAGCGGCGAATATCGTTCTTTACGGATGAAGTGTATGATGTTTACAAAAACGAAGGCGATGTTCCCAAGGACAATAGGCTTGCGATTATGTGTGGAGTGTCGCCACCAAGTTTCAGCCGCGCATATGACACATTCAAAACCAAGTTGGCAGAACTAAGAAAATGTTAAAAATACTTTACAAAGGACCGAAAACGGGAGAAACAAAGTATGGCGTATCTATATTTAAATTTTGTGGATAATTTGGAATCGGGCAGTCGCAATCCTAACGACTTGTACAACACGTCGCTAACCGAGCAATACCGGGTTTTGTGTCAGAGGTTTGACGGCAATTTTCCTGAAACGCTCGTCAATTTTATCGATATGTTTTGTCCGGCATGCACTTCTGAATACTTTATATCTCTGCCGAGCTTCGATAGAAAAATCAGCACTGTGGTCAACAGAAGCGGCAGAGAAAACAACTACATAAACAATATGGTTATTCGTCCTACGGGAACCGTTTATTGTCGCGGCGTGTTACCTGACAATTATGAGTTGATTCTTATAGGCGACGTCATGCTCGGTAGCGTTGTTTTCGTTTCCGTTAAGGGTATTGACATAATAGATAAGTCGATGAAAAAGTTCGGAGAAAAGAGCGTGAAATGCAATGCGGCGTGTGCTTTTTCGCGGACAACGCTACGTACCGGTGCATCTGTTCCCGATTACGGCACAAGAGAGTTGCATGAGTCCGTGCTGACGAACGACTTTGTGGACGAGCTTTTTCAAGACTTATCTCCGGTGCCCAAAACAACGTACAAAAAGGTTTTAAAAATCTTTGAAGATTGGCAAAAGTATATAGAGTTCAGAAAATATTATCTCACCAAACAATCGGAAAAGTGCGAGGCGATCTCTTTCGCAGATGTGAGTGATGCCTATATGATATCCCGAGAGGCGTACAGGCGGAGAGAGGAAGATTATGCTCCGTTATTGCTCGATGGCGTTTCGGCGTTTGCTCGGAGTGAGCAAGTTATATTGTCAAAGGCTGTAACCGGCGCGGAAAGCTTTCCGCTAATTCGCATCGATATAGACAAAAACCGCAAACAAGTGCTTAGCGAAACCACCGGAAAGTTCGGCAAAGGCAAGCCCAAGTACGAGGCGGATTTGCAGCGCTACACTAAGAATGCGATGGGGCTGTCGCCTTCCGAGCCTAAGTTTGACGACAACGGCAATTTACCTAAAGGGTATAAGTTCAATCAATATCTTTTAGGTGAAAGATATTTGTTTACTTTTGCCGACATCGAACCCGACTGCGAGGCAATAGAAAGCAAGTACGAAAGAAACCGCAAGGCGGCGGAAAAGGCGATTGACGACAAGTATGTCGCCGTAATTTCGGCGGAGCTTACAAAGTTTATGGCTGCGCAGGAGCCTACGATTACGGCAAAGTACACGCGCCAGTTAAGCGATTACGAACGCGGGCTGAACAATACGATTGATGACGAAGTGCGCGAAAACCATGATAGGGACATTAAAAAAGAATTTGAGCGTGCCGTCGCCGAAAAGGTTAGGCCGCTTAAAATCACATACGACAGGAATCGGCAAGAAATTGAACAAAGAATCATTAAGCTGAAAAAAGACGGCGAACAAGATAAGGCAGCTCAACTTCAAGAGAGTATTATTGCACTCAAGCGCAAATATGAAGAGGGACGTGCCGATGCGGCGAAAGAGCTGAACCTCCGCGATTTTTATGTCGCACGAAATAATAAGTTGATTGCAAACAAGCGCAAGAGCCTTGATATTGCTAAGCAGACCGAACTCGACAAAGTTAGGCGCGAAAGAGAGCGTCAATTACAAACCCAATACGAAGGAACGATTCGCGCCGAAAAGGCGGCGGCGCAAAAGGAGCTTGCCCAAAAGCGCAATCAAGAAAAGGACATAAAAATCGAAAATGAAACGATACGCCGTTACAGCGTTTATTTCCGACCGGATGACGGCAACAAAACTATTGCCTGGCTTAAAAAGGAAATTGCCGCAATAGATGCGCGTTATCTTACATATGACAGCCGTGCGGAGCGGACCAAGATAGAAAGGCAGGAGCGGGCGCTCGTCGCATTTATGGGCGGCTATGTAAAGAATCCGTATTTGCCGGCGTACTTATTTGACGCCAAATCACTTGGCAGTACAAAAAGGACGGCGGACGATATAGACTGGTGCTTGGAGAGCCTTAACGATAGGCAAAAGATTGCCGTACAAAAGGCGCTCGCGAGCGAAAGTATATTTCTTTTACAGGGACCGCCGGGCACCGGAAAGACGCAGGTTATAGCCGAGATTACGGCACAGCTATGCAAACGCGGCAAAAAGGTGCTGATTTCCTCCGAAACACATAAGGCAATCGACAATGTGTTTGAACGGCTTCCCAAAATTCCGGAAATACGACCGCTCAGGCTTATCCCGTCGCAAAACGGCAAGGAAACAAACTACAGTCCGGAGCGATTGGTGGATAATTTCTATCTTAATATCAGCCACAGCCTGGAAAAGCAGGTGTATAGGTTTGAGCACTTTGAGGAAACTAAGGCAACCTTTGGCGAATTGATGAAAAAGTTGCGCTTTGATTACGATAAGGTTTTGCGATTGGAAGGACAGGTCGCACAGGTACAAAAGGAGCGGCGCGAAGTTTCCGCAAATATAAACAAGCTTAACTCTTCGCTCGATAATTTGCGCGGCGAATCGACCGTTGTTCGCGAAGAGATAGAGCAGTTTAGGCGCACGATAAAATATATAGAGACATATCGCTTTGTCGGAGAAGATGTAAAAGAACAGTACCTAAAAGATTTTTCCGATGCAATCGATGTGCTACTCAAACGGTATTCTTGCTTTAGCGAACTGTCTAAAGAAAAGGTGGGCGAGCTTGTCAAGTTAGATGTGAGCTTGGTAAAAAAAGAGCTTGCCGATCTGTTGTCCGAGGACACCGTTGTAAAATTGGAAAATCGCAGAATTCAATTGCGTCGGGAATTGAACGAGTTGATGGGCGATGACTTTGTTCAACCGAGCGAGGGCGACGCCAATTACTCGGAGTTCAAGCGCAAGCAAGCGGAATTAATGGAATTGGGTAAGCAAATCAAAGCGGCGCAGGAAGATAGCAAATTCGACATTTCGGATACCGTCGTGTTTTCCGTCCTTCCGCATATCGCAGGCGATAAGGATAAGCTGAAAAAACTGCCCGACGAGTTGACGGCGTTCAAAATAGAAGTGCAACGCACTGTAAGCGAGGCTAAAGACAGAATAGAGAATGATATGAAATCTGTCCTCGTGCAGCAAGACCGACTGGATAGCAACATAAGAGAAAAGCAAATCAACATCAACAAACTGAAACAAAAGCTTGAGGAACTGGGCGAGGACCAAACGCTTGTGGAATATATGGAGCTTAATTCCGCATTAAGGCAGAGCGTTTCGCGTTTTATGCATGACTTTGATATAGTGTGCGAGTACGACCCGAACGATATGGGCAAGGCGTTCTCCATTATTGCCGACGAGTGGAAAAAGTTGGAGCGCGATTTTAAGTCCACGCAACAAGAAAACGCCGTAAAGATTCCGATGTACCGCGGCATATGCAAATACCTTGCGCAGGAAGATATTTTAGACGAGGACAGACAAGAGTACACACGCGCACTGTACGATAAGGTAAATGTGTTCGGCATCACCTGCACAAGCCGCGACAAATTTACAAGACAGCAGTTAGAAGAGCTCGGTCGGTACGGCATAGAGGATATAAACATACGCACGCAAGGCATAGACGTGGTCATCATCGACGAAGTGTCCAAGTCGTCCTTCCTCGATTTGCTCATTCCCATATTGTACGGGAAAACGGTCATCCTTGTGGGCGATCACAGACAGCTCCCGCCCATGTACGATTTGCGCCACATGAGGTCGGAAGACTTTGAGGGGCTTAACGACGATATTATCAATCAAGGCATCAACGAAAAATATACTGCTTTATACGAAGAGTGCTTTTTCAAAAAGTTGTACGAGGAAGTGCCCGACGACTTTAAGGTCATGCTCAACAAGCAGTACCGCTGTCACAGCCACATAATGGAAGTGTTCAACCATTTTTACGGCGGAAGTCAAAAGGGTTTGCAAGTGGGCTTTCCACAGCAGGACAACGAAAAGCAGCACAATCTTACAGTCCGCATCAACGGCAATACCGTTATCGATTCCGAGCATCATATTTACTTTATCGATTGCGACGAAAGGGAATCGAGCGCTTACGAAGGCAGCACGTCCAAGGTTAACGAGCAGGAGGCGCAGGTTGCAATCGAGCTGCTGCGGCAATTGGATGCGGCAAGCGGCGAGCTTATTAAAGTCGGTAAAATAAAGTGGGACAAGGCAAGGCGCATAGACGAGCGACCGAGCGTCGGCATAATTTGCACATACGGCGATCAGGCTTCTCTTATTAAGAAAAAACGCAAAAATAAGCAGTTCGGCAACTTTTCGGGTAAGCAGGACGAAAAACTGGTAATAAGCACAGTCGACGACTTTCAGGGCGACGAGCGAGACATTATAATTCTCTCCATGGTCAGAAACCCTGCACCGGGAAAGAAGTTCGATCTGGAATTCCTTAAAAAGTTCGAGCGCATCAATGTGGCGCTATCTCGGGCGCGAAAGTTGCTTATTGTAGTGGGAGCGCGAAAATTCCTGTCCGATTACGGCATAATCGATTTGCCGGATATGGACGGAAAAGGTGCCGGCAAAATCAATTTCCATGTCTACAAAGAGATCATCTCTACGATAGATTTTAAGGGAAAAATAATACCTGCACGAGATATCATTCCCATACGCGACACCATAGGAGGAAAGTAGTATGGACGAGAAATTAATAAAGCAGATAAAAACGCAATGTCCTTTTCCGCTGTTGATTTACAAGACGCGCATCAAGTATAACGAGGTGCGCAAGGCCTCTGGCATAGCCTACATCTTGCTCGAGCTTATAGACAAGCAAAAGTCCGATATGCGTTTTTCCGAGGCGTTGAAAAAATTCGGCATACCCACCGAGCTCCACAGCCTTTTCGGCAGGGAGTTAGAGGGGCTTATCAATACCGAAATAGTAAAGTATGCGGCGTCGCATTTTTCCAATCCAAAGTATTTTGCGGAAATCAAGCTGAACGAGGTTGCCATTACGCCAAAGGGCAAAAAGCTGTTCAGCGAGGGCGCAATCCCCACGGGCGTGGAAAAGGATAAGGCAAAGGACATTTTTTACAGTCCGGTTACAAATCGCTTTGACGTGCAATCCGATGTGACATACTCTTCGATTGCAAACTGCTTTTTGGGTGAGGAGTTTTTGGATCGTGTAGATATAGATATAAGCGGATTAGGTGATTATCTCAACGCAAATCCTGCCAAGGTGAGTTTAAAGGCGGAGGAGCGTATGATATCATTCGAGACCGAGCCACCGCAAAATATGCATGTACGTTCTGAAGAGAATATCACCTTAAATATATATTCCTCTCATATAGAGTTTACTTTTGCAACCACTGCGGAAAGGGCGTTTTTCGATAAGTATTATTCGTCCGCTATCATGGAAAGCGGAATGGTAATGAAAAATAAATTCAAATTTCCTGAGTCTTTAGGCCGCGTTCCTACGGCTAATGTTGCGTCAATTCGCAATCTTTCAGCCGTTTATCTGCCTGAGGAATTCATAAGGCAAGCAAAAGGTAAATGCGTCGTGTTTTTACAGCGCGGACAAGTGATAGAGCGCAACGACGCCGTTTGTGTGGACGCGCGTCTTTCCGATAAATTACTTGACAAAATCGACAAGAACGCGGCTTTTGCGCTTTTGGACAAGTCGGGTTGCAGAGCGTTTAGCGCGGTCAATATGGCTATGCCGTGTAAAAACTTCGGCGATACATTTACACTGCCGCTTTTGATAGAAAGTAAAGTAGATGACGGAATCTTCGGAGAGATTATCGAAAGTCTGTACAAGCAATATTGTGAGAAGCCGTTCGACGAGGAAGCTGGCGAGACAATTGCTTATGTTGCGGACTGTTTGGGTGCCGAGTATTTCGGGAAATTTATAGATAAAAAGTTGAAGTCGGTTGCAACGGCGGACGAGCAAACGGAACTGCTGCTCAAGTTTAATTCGGCGTTCAAAAAGCATCCGGCTTGGGGCGCGCATTTTGTAAATACGGCAACAGAGTTGTACAACAGAAGTATAAGCGAGGTTAAGGTGGAAAACGTCATTTACAAAAACACCGTTTTAGCGCCGCTTAAAAAGGCTTTGAATATTTCGAATATCGAATATGTGCGCAGATTTTCGGAGGGTATTTGCAAAACCGAAACGCGCGAGATCGCATACGAGGCGCTTAATTCTGCATTGCCCGACATGGAGATGGAAATTCTTTCGGTTGCCAACGTGATAGAAACGTTTATGAACGCCGTGTTGGAAAACGCGTCTATCAACTCCGACACCGAGCTTGCAGGCAAATATAAGGCCGTTCGCGTTAACCTATGGAAGCTGTGCGATATGCTCGGTGTAACAAACAGCGCCGAATATACGTTGAGGGACGACTACAACAGAGAAGAGTTCTTTAACGCGTATGGAACACTCTTAAACACTGAGAAAACGATACAAAAGTACAGGCAGTTTGCGGGCAAGGTATACGAAAAGTACGATCGTTACCTTGCAATATTCAAGCCTATACACGAGCTTTTGTCTATCGAGCGGACGGCGGCGTTCCGGCCTGAAAATATAACCGAAAAGTACATAAACGATTGTCTTGCCAAAGGCAAGTACAAGGATGCAATTTGCGATTTGCTGATAAGGCTACAATACGATTTGTGCAAAAAGCTGCAGGTAGATAAGTCGACACCGGTCAACGACACGATTAACGGCGCACTTAACAAAAAGCTTATCACAAAACCGCAAGCCGATGCTCTGCACAGGCTTCGCATGTGCAGAAACGGGTTTCAGCATCCGGGCGCCGCGCAGATACCGTTTGATAGACCTACGATAGAAAATTGGCGCGATTTAGTATTTATGGTAGGGGGCTTGAAATGAGTCGGCAGGTTCAAGTAGATTATCAACAAATCGCTATTCAGTGTAATAGCGTTTGCGAAGTTGCAAGGGCAAGACTGCAAGAATTGGACGATATGATTGCAAGGATAGAAGCGTCATCCTCTCGGATTGCAACAGAGCAAGTTCAACAGCTTGCCGAGGCAATCCGTCAAGAACGTAGTTTGCTTGACCGTCAAATCAACAACGTAAGCAAAAAGGCCGATGCCGACGCCCAAATGGGCTTGGTGCAAATGGACGACATGGAAGCGCGCTATGCGCACCGCAACGACACGATTAAAGCGGCAGAGCAATTGCAGCAAACAGTTGATGCTCTCGCGTCGCAACGCCTGATGGAGTTCGAAAGCCTACTTGAGATGCTTTTAAAAGAAAGTATCGAGGATTATCAACGCAAATTGCGCGAACAAAGTAGTGGTGTTGTCACCGTTGATTCGCGTACGCAGACCATGCTGGAAGGTATAAGCGACGAGGTTTTGCGGCAGTTTACATATCTCGCATATCTGCGCGATAACGCGCTTGTTGGCGACAAGTTACTTAAAGCCGGCGAGCTGCTAATGGAGCAAACAGTCAATCAAACTTACGAGACACGATACGAGCAGGAGCGAGCAAAAATACGTGCCGAGCTCGAAGCGTCTCGCGTAGCGCCGGAAACGGTTGCAAAAGTGACGGAGAGTGCACAAGGCACGGCGCACGAAAAGCTCGCCGCAATGCGCCGGAGTGCTACTGTCGAAATCGTCGGCGAAAAGGTACGTCAAAAGTCGCTTAAAATTATCATGGATGCAATTAGACAACGCGGATTTGTGGTTGACAAGAAGAATATAAAGATTAAGCGTGACACAAACGAGGTAATTTTAGTTGCATTAAAGGCGAGCGGCGAAAAAGCAGAGTTTCGAATATTTCTTGACGGTAAATTTATTTACGATTTTCACGGATATGCAGGTCAGGCGTGCCAAAAGGACATCGAACCGTTTATGCATGATTTGGAAGAAGTGTACGGAATTCACATTACCAAACAAACAGAAATATGGAGCAATCCTGATAAAATTGCTACGATGAAATATCAAGCAACCAACACTAACAAAAATAAGAAATAAGGAGACTGATAATGGCACTTATCACTACGTTTAACAGATTAAGGCGCGAAATCGGCATCAAAAGATGCGTGATAGTAGAGGGTAATGTCGGCGACGTTTATCTCAACGAAAAGAAGCAAATCGTCGATTTAAAGCAATATCTCATGGATATGTTGAAGGCTATGGACTTTGACGATGTGCTATATTGGGATCGCATCGACGGCGTGGACGGTGATATTTCTTCGCTTTCCGTCATCGACGAGGTGGAGATAGAGGGCGACGCATATTCGTTTGACGACGACGAAGATATCAAAAAAGAAGAAGAAAAAAAAGGCAGTGGACTTTTTAAGGAGCCTGCCGAGATTTTCAATATCATATTTAAAAACTTAAAAAAGCTCAATCGCAAAACGGCGTTTGTGTTGAACTGGGCGGATTACTTGTTTTCAACCGGCGGCGTGTTGCCGCAGGACGAGCGCGAGCTATTGACTCTTCTCGGCAAGGCCATTAAAGATAAAAAGGTTGATTATCTTTCTACGGAAGTTAACGAAAGCACGATAGTGCTTGTAACAAGCAAGCTAGCAATGGTCCCGATTTCGTTCTATCAAGGTAATCCCGAAGTGTCTTGTTTAACGCTTTCCAAACCGGATAGGGAAGAGCGCGAAAAGATGATGGAAAAGATCGAAAGCGGTTTCGAAGTAAAGCTTAAGCCGGGCGAAACGCTTATGACCTGCGATAAAA
>JAFLVI010000052.1 GCA_022508405.1 Clostridiales bacterium | reverse complement strand
TAAACGACACGCCGTCCACCGCCTTTACAACGGTGTACTTGCGCGAAAACAGCGATTTAAACATTCCCCACACGCCCTTGCCGCGGATGGGTTTTTTAAAGTATTTTTCTACGTTTTTAAGTTCTATCATGTTGCCCTCGCAAAGCTGCAAATCATTTATTGCCTGTCAATATTCCTAATAGACTTACAGTTTAACATATTACAGTCGTAAAATCAATCGCTTATTCACTAAAAAAGCATTGCACAGCTTCCGATAATGCCGCGCAATGCTTTTGTTTGTAAAGCAAAAACAATACAAGTATCAGAGCCCTTCCGAATCTATGAAGCTTGTGGGCGGAGTAATCGTAAAATCACCGTATTTGAATGTAGAGGTGCCTTGTACGCTTTCTTCGTACACTTCGGGGAAACCGAAATCTTCAAAGTCTTGCGCGTCTCCGTAAAGCGAATACGAAATGCTCACAACTTTTTTGTTCTTAAACTTAACTTCCACCGATTGAAACTTTTTGCCTTCCGACTTCCAGTCTTCGCCGCTTCCCGCAGTGTACTTGTAGCTGCGCGTGGACTCGTCGTACGTAAACTTATCGTAATAGTAGCTTAGCATATGCGCATAAAAGAACGCATCTTCCCTGCGCTCGTAGATATAGATGTTCCATTCGTAAGCAGGCATATCGTGCGAGAATTTTACCCAGTCGTCATGCTCATACGTGATGTTTCCGCTGTTGTCACGATTGCCGTCGCGGTCGTAATATGTGTATATTCCGTTCTCAAAAAAAGTTTTGCGGTTTAAAATTTCGGCTTGCAACGAATCGCCAACAGACATTTCGATATGCCTTTCAGTTGCATATTCGGTAAAGGTAAATTGCTCTATTTCGTGGTATAATTCCCTTTCCATTCCTTCTTTGTAGGTGGTGTCGGAAAAATAATCGTTTTTTACTTCCACATCGCCCACTTCGATCATATTAAGCACGTATTCCCATTCGCTTTCGGTTACGGTGGCATCGTACTCCTCGATATCTTCGTAATCAATATAGCTTGAAGGCGGAGTTATTGTAAATTCTCCGTATGTAAATACAGTAGAGCCTTTGGTGGTTGTTTTGCTCAAAGGTCCGCCAAAAGCCGTAAAATCTTTTTCTTCGTAAAACTCATAATCAAAGTTTACGATTTTTTTATCCTTAAACTTGATTGTAACCGATTTAACCGCCATTCCGTCTACTTCCAAACTTTCCCCCGCTTTGAAGTTATAACTTTTAGAGGCTGCATCGTAAGTGAACTTAGAATAATAGTCGGCAAAAGACGGCGTATAAAACGATCTTTTCCCTCTCTCGCGATAAGAAAGCCATTCCTCGAGCGTCATCTCATCTTCGTGTCTGACCCAGTCGTCATAAAAGTACTCGATTTCGCCTTCAAATCCGACTTCGCCTTCGTTTGTTATGCGCATCCCGTCACGGGCGTAGTCTATGCGCATCCCATTATCGAAAAATATTAAGTTATTATCAATTTGATTGTGGTCTTCGAATATAGCCGACGCCTCGACTTGTCTATGCAACGCAAACTCGGTAATAATGGTTGTACCCTTAATAAGCTCGGTGTAGTCCGAGTCTTCTTCACCTTCGTAAGTAGTGTTGATCTCCTGTTCGAGATCGGCTTTAAAGTTAACAAGATCTTTCAATGACAACGCCGAAACCCACTCGGTTGCCGACACCGTAGCGTCATAGACTTCGTCATCGTCGTTTCCGCCCTTGGGCTTATTGTTTTCGTTTCCGCCGCATGCAACAAGCGAAGAAGCTATAACAGCGGACATTGCTATTGCCATAAGTTTAGTAAGTTTTTTCATTGTATTCTCCTTTGGCGAAAAATAGATTCGTGGTAATGCTATGCCAACGGGCCTTCAAAGTCGTGAAGTGTATAGTCCGTGGGCTCTTCTATAACAAACTTTCCGTACGAAAAGGTAACCGCTTCTTGGTTAGTCCGTTTGCGAATTCCGCTCACTTCGTACTCAAAGTCGGATAGATCTTGTTCGGTATAATATTCATAGTAAACGCCGATTACTTTCTTGTTTTTGAATTTGACTTTTACCAAATTGACAGTCCCGCCGTTTTGTTGATAATTTGATTTAGAGTCATCATTAAGCTCGTAGCTTTGCGTTGCTTCATCGTACGTAAACTCGGAATAATACTGAGAAAATTTTGACGCAGGATAAAGCATTTGCAGTCTTTGTCCGTTAAGATACTCCTGCCATTGTTGCTGTGTGCTGTCGTACTCGCTCCGCCACCAATCGTCACGATTGTATACGATGTCGCCCACAAATTCAATCGTGTCCTTTTCGGCAAGCCGCTTCCCGTTGCGATCGTATCTTAATTGCTTTCCGTCACCGTAAAAGAATTTTCTGTTATTAATCTCATTGTGCTCCGAGCCAAGAGACGCCACTTCGCTGTGCATTTGTATGGCGGATTGGTTAAAAGTATACACCGACATGCCACGAAGCGTTTCGCTCCTGCTGTCGTCTGCTGTGCCTTTATACGTGGTTACTTGCACGGTATTTGTTGTTATTTCGATATTGGTAACGCCGTTAAATGACAACGCCGAAACCCATTCGGTTGCCGACACCGTAGCGTCGTAGACTTCGTCATTGTCGTTTCCGCCCTTGGGCTTATTGTTTTCGTTTCCGCCGCACGCGATAAGCGAAGTTGCCATTACGGCGGACACAGCCATTGCCAAAGGTTTGGTAAATTTTTTCATAGCGTTCTCCATCGATGTAAAATGCTTTAATATTATATCCTTTGCAATAAAAACCTGTCAAGCATTTGCCGAGACGTATAACCGGCAAGATTACACGGCGTTGTGCACCTTGTTGATTTACACCTTGTTGTTACGTTTTTTGTTGAGAACATTTATAAGCACAAACGCGCCTATAAGAAGCAAAACGGTGCAGGTTACCACCATATACATAGTCCATGTTTTTACGTCGCTGCCGAAAAAGCTTAGCTTTGCATCAAAGCCGCCAAGCAGTCTATCAATATCCGCTTTGTGTGCGCCTTCTTTTGCCATAACGCTTGCATATGCGCCCATAAAATGCGAACGGAGCAGCCCCGTGCAGTACGTCCCGGGAAGGCACATTATGGTGTTTGCCATGCCGGTGGAAAATTGGGAAATCGGATAGTACGCGCCGCAGATAAATCCGTACACGGACGACACCGTAGTGGACACCGCGTTTATCGCACCGCTCGACCGCAAAAAGTAGCACACAATCGAGCTGAGCGCCGTGCCGAACATGACCGTCAAAAACACGTCCAGCACTACGGAAAGTGTTTCTCCCGCGGTCATAGCCCAGCCCATGCCCGCTATGTAGCAAAACCCCGCAATCATCGTTATATAGCATATGGCAAGCGTGACGATAGCGGTTGCAAAGTAGTAGCCGAGTACAAGCACGTGCCCCTTTGCGGGCGTAACCGTTATGTCCGCGCGCGCACCCGTCACTCTGTCCGCAACCATGTTCATGTTGGCGACAAACGCGACTGTAACACAGCACACCGCCAGTACGGACGAAACCTCGTACGACGCTACAGTGCCGTTTACCGTATTTGCGGAAAGCTTTATGCCCTGAAACATGCTGTCAAAGGTCTGCAAAAACACGCGGTGCAAAAATAAGGCGTACAGCGTCATTATTATAAGCGGAGATATCAGTGCGCCAATGAGCGTACCCTTGTCCTTAAAGAACATCTTTATATTTCTTACGGTAAACGCCGCAATCTGTTTTATATCGTTTTTTACGTTCATTTTTTATATTTACCACATAAATTGCTTTTGAATGCTCAGTCACCCGCCTGTAATCCGGTGGCCGCCAAAAACACATCGTCCATCTTGCCCTTGCTCACCTCGTAGTCGGTAAACAGCTTGGGATATGCTTTTATAAGCTCGGTCGCTTCCGCCGTGTCTTTGACTTCTATTCTGTAGCCGCCGGCGATTTTTTGCAACGGCTTATTAAGGACGGCAAGCTCGTCTTCCGTCTTGTCGTAAATGGAAATGAAGTCGCCGGTATATATGTTTTTAAGCTCCACGGGCGTGCCCTTGGCGACAATCTTGCCCGCATTGAGTATAACAACGTAATCGGCGTCCGCCGCTTCTTCCATGTAGTGCGTAGTCAAAAACACCGTCATGTCGCCGCCGCTTCTTAGCCGCTCTATCACGTTCCACACCGTCTTTCTGGTCTGCGGATCCAGTCCGGTTGTCGGCTCGTCCAGTATAAGGATTTTGGGACTGTGAATCAGTGCGCGTGCAATATCGCACCGCCTGCGCTGTCCGCCGGACAGCTTGCCCACGGCGCGCTTTTCCAGTTCCTTTAGGCCTAGCATTTCGTCGAGTTCTCGGTACCGCTTTTCAAACTCCGCGCCGAAAATTCCGTACAGCGCGGCGCGGCTTTTAAGGTTGGACTTTATGTTAAGCGCCTTATCCAGCGCGGACGACTGAAACACCACGCCGATATCGCGCTTGATTAAATCCATGTCTTTAGCTATGTCGTGCCCGTCCACCGTCACCGTGCCGCCGTCGCTTCCAAGCTGACCGCAGATTACGGAAATGGTGGTGGATTTGCCCGCGCCGTTAACGCCCAAAAACGCAAACAGTTCGCCCCGCCGCACGTCAAACGAAATATCGTTGACGGCAACAAGGTCCCCAAACTTTTTGACAAGTCCTTTTATTTCGATTATATTCGTTTCTCGACTCTTTTCCACTAGCATATTATAACATCAAATCCAAGCAAAGGCAAGCGTATAAATATAGTGTCAAACAGCGTAAAAACTCAAATATGCTATGGATTTTTTGTTGCTTATTATTTTTTTTAATGTTATACTTAATATAACCATATGAAAGCGATATTGTTAAAACTGAGAGAATCATTCATATCCGTTCTGCCGGTTGCGGTGATAGTGCTTATTCTTGCCGCTACCCCGCTTGTAAACTTTACCGGCATGGAAATCGGCGCGTTTATAGTTGCGGCGGTGTTTCTTATCGTCGGCATCGGCTTGTTCAATCTGGGCGCAGACCTTGCAATGACGCCCATGGGCGAACAGGTGGGCTCCGGTCTTACCAAGTCCAAAAAGATCACCGTACTTCTTGCGGTGTGCTTTTTGATGGGCGTACTTATCACCATCGCCGAACCCGACCTTACCGTGCTTGCCGAACAGGTGGAATCCATTATGAACGGCACGACAATATTGATAGTAACCGTCGGCGTAGGCGTAGGGCTTTTCCTGCTGCTTGCTGTGCTTAAAATTATCTTGCGCAAAGACCTTTCGTCCATGCTGATGTTCTTTTACATGACGCTGTTTGCGCTGTGCGCGTTGCTTATAGAAAGCGGTAAAAACGACCTTTTGGCTATGTGCTTCGACTCGGGCGGAGTTACTACGGGACCCATTACCGTCCCCTTTATAATGGCGTTGGGCGTGGGTATTGCCACGACAATCGGCGGTAAAAACAGCAACGAAAACAGCTTCGGCCTTGTCGCGCTTTGCTCGGTAGGTCCTATACTCGCCGTGACGGTGCTGTCCATCGCTTCATCCGGAAAGATGAATTACGAGCCGACTATAGACACCGTTGCAAGACTGCTGTCCAACGGCGAATGGGGCTGGGTAATACTAAACACCTGCAAGGAAGTTATTATCGCGCTGTCGCTGATTGTGGCGTTCTTTGTGGTGTTGCAGCTTACCATACTAAAGCTTCCGCGCCATAAAATAATCCGCATAGTAATAGGCATTACATACACCTTTATCGGGCTTGTGGTGTTCCTTTCCGCAGTCAAAATCGGATTTATGCCGATTGGATCTAAGTTGGGAATGCAACTCGCCGACAACCGCGTATTGCTCGTGGCGTTCGGCTTGCTGTTCGGTATGGTTGTAGTGCTTGCCGAGCCCGCTATTCACGTGCTTAATAAACAAGTAGAAGAAGTTACAGACGGCGGCGTTACAAAGCTTCAAATGCTTATCGCGCTGTGCTTGGGCGTGGGACTGGCAATCGGTCTTTCCATGATACGCATAATCTACAAGTTTTCCGTGCTGTACTACCTTATCCCCGGGTACCTGCTGTCGCTCGGGCTGTCGTTCTTTGTGCCAAAGCTGTACACGGCAATCGCGTTTGACTCGGGCGGCGTGGCAAGCGGTCCGCTGACCAGCGGATTTATACTTCCGCTGGCAATCGGCGCGTGCAGTATCCTTGCGCCGTCGCGCGTGCTTGAGCTTGCGTTCGGCGTGGTCGCACTTGTCGCAATGATTCCGCTTATAACCATACAAACGCTCGGCTTTAGGGCGGTAATGGCGGCTAAAGCGCGCAACCGCATAATCATGAAACGCATACTTTCCGCCGACGACGAGCAGATAATCAACTTTGCGTGGGATAAATAGGGAGAGGATTATGTCTGAAAAACGTAGAACAAAAAAAGCAGTCGCAGACGTCATCCGCAGAGTCAAGCGCGAAGTTAAGCAAAAGGCGGCCAAGCAGGCTGCCGTCGCCGGACGCACCGTCACGGACAACCGTCCGGAGCTGCTTATAACCACCGTCCCGCGCAATAAGGGCGACTACTATGCCGACCTCATTCAATCTTTTGAAGTGAATATGCAGTTTGTCGCTTTGGGTCACGGCACGGCGGACGCGAGAATGCTGTCCGTACTCGGCTTTACCGATTCCGACAAGGCGGTCATATTCAGCGTTATTCAGGGCAACAAGCTGCAAGCCGCACTGGACGCGTTGGAAGAAAAATTCCGCACTATAAAAAACGGAAAAGGCATTGCCTACACCGTTCCGCTGTCCGGCGTTATCGGAAAACTCATATTCGGATTTTTAATCAACAACCGCGATATGGTAGTGGAAAACAAGGAGAATTAACATGACGCACGAGCTTATTTTATGTATAGTAAACACCGGCTTTACCGATGTGGTTATGGACGCGGCTAAGGAAGTGGGCGCGCGCGGCGGCACGGTTATTCACGGCAGAGGCACGGCCAATAAGGACGCCGAAGAGTTTTTCCATATATCCATTCAGCCGGACAAAGAGCTGGTTATGATACTCGTCCCCGTGGAAATAAAGGACGCAGTGCTCCACGCGGTGTACAACGCGGCGGGACTTAAAACTGCGGGACAAGGAATTGCATTCTCCTTGCCTGTAACAAATGTTGTGGGCATATCCGCTCCGCCCAAGCAATCCCCTGCCGAAACAGAAACGCCCCAAAGCGATGCAAACAATTCCGAAAAATCAAAAAAATAAAAAACAAAGCGGCGCAAAAGCGCCGCTTTTATTTTGCATAAAACAACACGCATGCTATGCGTTTTCCAGTATTTCCAAATATTTTTTGCATTCCGCCTTTGCGCCGGTTAAATCGTGTTCCAAGTAGTTGCCGCATTGCTCTTTTTTTGCCCCGGGGACTTCGGTCAAATCCAGTGCGGCGGTAAAGCTTTCCTTTAACAGCGATATTACTTCCGCCCTATCCATGCCCACCGTCAAAAGATAAAATCCCGTTCTGCACCCCATCGGGCCGAAATACACAATATTATCCTTTCTGTCCGAATTGCGCAGCAAAGTAGCGAGCATATGTTCTATGGAATGCAGCGCCGCCTGCTGTATAAAATCTCCGCAATTAGGCCGCTTAAACCGCAAATCCCATGTGGTGACGCCGCTTGCCGTTCCGCTGTCGTGCAGACCTGTTTCCAGCGTGTTGTGATCTTTATTAAACGACGGTATCTTTTTGAGCTCGTCCATTATTTTATTCTTCGCCTTCGCCGTGATCGTGATCCTCGTCAAAATCGGGGAACATTTCTTTATCGTAAGATATGCCGTTTTTGTCGTAGTAATCCTTGATTGCGGCGCGGATAGCCTGCTCGGCAAGCACCGAGCAATGCAACTTGTGTGCGGGAAGCCCTTCCAGCGCTTCCACCACCGCCTTGTTGGTAAGTTCAAGCGCCTGCTCTATGGGTTTGCCCTTTATCATCTCGGTTGCCATAGACGACGAAGCAATGGCGCTGCCGCATCCAAACGTATTAAACTTTACGTCGGTGATTATGCCGTCCCGCACCTTGATATAAATCTTCATAATATCGCCGCAACGCGCGTTGCCCACTTCGCCAATGCCGTCCGCATCGTCAAGCTTTCCGACGTTGCGCGGATTGCGAAAGTGATCCATAACCTTTTCACTGTATAATGCCATGATTGTTTCTCCCAAAAAAATGCTTTTTTTATTACAATAGATGCGGCTTGTTGCCGAGCTCTAATTGCTCCCACACGGGAGACATGTTGCGCAGATACTCCACAACTTCTTTTACCGCGCAAATAATATAATCGGCGTCTTCGTCCGTGTTGTCTTCCGAAAGACTTATTCTCAGGCTTCCGTGCGCCACTTCGTGCGGCAAGCCCAAAGCCAAAAGTACGTGTGACGGATCGAGCGAGCCGGACGTGCAAGCCGAGCCGCTGGACGCGCAAATACCCTTGTCGTCAAGATGTAAAAGTAAGCTTTCGCCCTCTATACCCTCAAAACACATGTTGAGTATACTCGGCAAGCGTTTATCCTTGTCGCCGTTCAGCTTGGAATGCGGAATAGCGGACAGTCCCTTTATAATCTTGTCGCGCAACGCCGAGAGTCGTGCCGAGGTCTTTTTCATATTTCCGCACACGTAATCGAGCGCCGCCGCCATGGCCGCTATGCCGGCAAGGTTTTCCGTACCCGCGCGCCTGCCCTTTTCCTGAGCGCCGCCGTCGATAAAAGTATTGAGCGGCACGCCGCGCCTTACGTACAGCGCACCCACGCCCTTGGCGCCGTGAAACTTGTGCGCGGACATGGACAGCATATCTATGTTCATTGCTTTAACGTCTATGGGAACATGCCCCACCGCCTGCACCGCGTCGGTGTGAAAAACTACCTTTTGTTCACGGCAGATTTTGCCTATTTCCGCTATCGGCTGAATGGTGCCTATCTCGTTGTTGGCAAACATAACAGTGACAAGCGCAGTGTCCGGACGGATTGCGGCGCTTACCTGCTCGGGGGCGACTATGCCGTTTTCGTGAACGTCCAGATATGTTATTTCGTATCCTTCGCGCGCCAGTTTTTTTAGCGTATGCAAAACAGCGTGGTGCTCAAACGCCGTGGTAATAATATGCTTTTTGCCGCGCTTAAGTCCGTTTACCGCCGCAGAGCGCAATGCCTGATTGTCCGCTTCGCTTCCGCCGGAAGTAAAGTAGATTTCGCCCACGTCGGCGTTTATGTGCGCGGCAATTTTTGCCCGAGCTTCTTCCAAAGCTTCCTTTGCCGCCTGTCCCGCCGTGTGCAGTGACGAAGGATTGCCGTACACTTTCTTTAAATACGGCGTCATGGCATTTATTGCCTCGTCGCACATTGCGGTGGTCGCCGCATTATCCACATAAATCGTTCTTTTATTCTGTGCCATGAATGTGTCTAATTCCTATTGTTTTAGTATGAATTACTTACAAGCATATTATAAGCCAACGTAAAATGTTTGTCAATGATATTCACGCCGGTTTTTAAAAAAATCGGCAATAAAAAACCCGCCGAAAAGGCGGGTTTTTTGCAGTTGATTTAGATATTGAGTAAACGAAGAATGTGCTTGCTGACAATCATAAGGATAAGATCGCAAA
>JAFLVI010000051.1 GCA_022508405.1 Clostridiales bacterium | reverse complement strand
CGGACAAACCGCTCACCGACGACGACAGCAACGGATTTGACGTGCTTAACGCCACCAAAAGCTTTATAGCTCGCGGCGAGCGCGGCGTGTTTGTATTGTACAAAAACCCAGGGGAAGTGGTGCGCATCCACCACGGCGCACGGCTTATTCCCGCGCATATGCACGAAAATTTTTACTTTTCGCTGGGCGGACACACGTTTACAGACAGCGGGCTTATGCGCGGCATGAACTTTGAGTTGGAAACGGGCAAGGTGCTGTGCATTAGTCCGTACATGGGCATGAAATACGACGCGTACGATCTGAAAGACTACTCCGCGGTTGTGCACGCGGCATACCATTCGGGCAGAATAAACACTGTCGCGTTTAACGAATTTGCGGCGCACATTCCCGACGTGCCAATATTCCTGCTTTCCGGCAACAAAAAGTACGCTCCCGATACTTTTCCGAGCAACGTGGTGCAATGTCCCGCAATCACTCAGACCGCGTTGTATATGAAGCTGCTTATCGGCATAAAGAACAACGTAAAAGACCTTACCGCGTTTGTAAAAAAGAACGCAGTAGGCGAGATTGTAGGGTAGCACAATCAATAGCAAGCAATAAGCAATAAAAAACCCGTACAGGTTGTACGGGTTTTTTGTATAACTTATTTGGCTTGCGAGGCTTCGTATGCTTCCTTCCACGGTCTAGTCCATTGCACGCCGCCGGCGCGATTGCGGACATCCTGTATTTTGCCGTGGGCGTCTTTTACGACATCGGCGAGAATCGCATCCGAAAGGCTCATCGTCGCTACGCGAATTACGGTGTTGCCGTCCTGCCTGTAAATGTACGGCACGCCGTTTTCGTAACCGACATAGTAGTCATAGAAAAGTTTATAGCCATTGGTTAGCCAAATATACTTATCTATTATTGTCCGGTCTTTGGATAGCACGCCGCCGCCGCTGGTTTCCGTACTGGAAATCCTATCTTCCGGCGCTTGCTCGTCGTAGCTGCTTGTAACTGCCACCGGCACAAGCCGAGGCAGGGATTTGTACAACTCACCGTTTGCGACAGGAGCATATATGTTGGATCCGTCCAAAGTGACAACAACATCAGGCAAATAGTTTCTGGGCGTGCCGTAAGTGTTGTTGTTAAGGGCGAAGCTGTTGTATAAGAAGTTGGAGCCCACGTTTGTCAGCCCACGGCTAGATATTTTTCCGTCACTCCCTTCCACAACATTGTTAAGCGAAGCATTGAGCGAAACGTCTATTAAACTGGCAATTTTAGTAGTTATCGAAAGGGTAGAAATGTAATTGTTTAGCATGTTGCCCGTTGTTTCGTCATCCCCGTCGTTTTTGCCGACAAGCGTAACTGAAAGATCGGATAGTGCACTGCTTCCCGCAAGCTCGGCAAGCCCTATTACAATATTGTGCGCGCCGTTGTTGTAGGTGTAGCTCTTAAAGATTTGAGCAAGCGTGTTTTGCGTATTGGTGCCGCTGTCACCCGATCCGTTGATTGCGTCCCGTATGGTATCGCGGATATTTACAAGACGCAGCACCTTTTCGTTTGTGATGGGAATAAGATAATACAAGAACTCGTCGAGGAATGTGTTTATGTCGTTGCCCATCATGTAAAGCAGCTCGTCAACAGTGTAGGCTACATTTATATATTCAAGTCTATGCGAAGAAGAGGTGTTTACGCTGTATGTTTTGGTGCTTGTTGTGGGTGTGCCGCTGTTGTACCAGTTGTTGGAAGTAATTTTATCACGCTTTTGCGGAGTATTTACTTGCGTGACCATTCCGACCTGAATACTCTGTGTATCCCAGCTCTTAACACCCTGTATATAAATTACGTCGTCGTAGAAGTACAGGGAGGTCGTACATTCGGGAATTATAACCTCTTTGGCAAGACCGCTGAGTGCTTGTGCCTCTGCCTTGCTGTTATAGATGTCTATTGCTACTGCGGTCTTGACAATCGGATCTCCGTCGCTGTCCGTTTCGCCCGTATCAATTATTTTTACCTTTGCATTATAGCCGATATTTATGTCAAGCTTGACAAGCAACGGAATATTCATTTTTACGTTAATCTTGTCGTTTGAGCCGCTGCCGATTTCAAATTCCATGAGGTTGGCGGTGTTCATTACGTCGAATATTAGGTGCTTAATGTTGGCAAGGTCGGCGTAACGCACTTTATTGTTGCCGGGATCCACTTCGGTTTTGTAGTCGGTAGGAATCGTAATCTCTATAACCTCGGTGATAGGGGCAAACTGCATATCGAATTTGTTTAGCTTGGCCTTGTTGACGTCAAGGTTGGTCACGCCGATATCGTTGATGGTGTTGTTTGCGCTTGTCACAGATACGGCAGCCCAGCCTTCCGTGCCGGTGGCTACCGCGTTGTTTACGTGTGCGGACAACACCGAATTTTCACTTGTAAAGTACACGCTGTTTACCACCTTGCCGACAAGCGCGCCGTTGACGGCGGACTGCTCGTCTTCTTCTGTGTCTTCTTCGTCTTCCGTGCCGAACAGGGCGATCGCGGCCTTAATGTGGTCTATCATGCTGTCCAGACAGGACTTGATAGTGGCGTTGCCGTCATCTGCGGTTTCGCTTGTCATTTCGCGGATGAGCGCGTCAAGGTCTTCGGCGTTTTGAAGTCTGTTCCATGCCGATTTGCCGTACGAAAGCGCCTGCTTAGCTTCTTCAAGCGCCTTAACCAGATTATCGATCATGTCGGATATTTCGTCAAGTCCGGAGATGGACATATAATCGAACACAGAGCTGTCTATATCCAGTCTGTAATCCTTGAGCAGGGTATCTATCGTGTCGTCGTCCGCGCCGAGTATATCCAGCACCGCCGCGACAATCTGCATGATTGACGTGTAGTCTATGGATATCTTTTCGCCGTAGCCGTTTGCTTCCCTGTAGTAGATGTAGGCAAGTCCGTCCGGCCTGTCTTCGGTGGGCGTTACGTACAAATCGATCTCGATAGGGAAGCCGGTCTGATGCGTCTTGCCGTCCGATTCGATTAGATCTATCTTTAGGTGAGCCTCTATCATGACCTTAGTGGTTTTGCTTATTTGCTTTCCTTTTGCGTCCTTTACGGTGGTGGTGGTCAAACCGAATCTGAGCGCCTTTTGTCCGCTTATGTTGGATACTCGCGCTATCTTTTCCTTAATCTTATTGCCGTTGCTGTCAGTTTCGATTGCGGGTCTGCCGGCTTCGTCCAGAACTTCCACCGTTTCGCCGTTTTCGTTAATGGTTGTCTTGACTTTGAACATGTCGTAGTCGAACGTGAACGCGGCAATCTCGAACGCGGTCTGAGACACCGTTGTCACACTGCCGTCCGCGTTTTTCGTGACTTTATCGGGCGCCTTTGCGGTGAGCGTGTTGACGGCGTTGATTACCGTGGTAACAAAGTCTACAATGGGAGCGTAATTGCCGTCCGTAGGAGCGGTAATATTATACTCTTCTTCACTGAATGTAAGTTTTGCGGTAAACGCGATTGAAAGCAGATTGGAAATTTTGGTGTCAAACTTAAAGTCGAGATAACCGTTGTCTATTACGGGCTCTACGTTAAGCGTAATTGTCATCGGCGTGTCCATGACGGTAACGCCAACCGCTATATTGCCGCTGCTGCGTTTAAACAGCATTATGTTGTCCAAAATCTGCTGTACCAAGCTCTTGCCGTACGCGTTGTCGGCATTAAACAGTACGTCCATTATAGCCGTTACGTCGGGAGCTTCAACGATTTTTCCTATGCTGCTTATTATGGCAAAGATGGGGGAGAGTGCGCCTAAGTCTCCGAGACTCTTAAGGCTCTTGGGCATGTACGGCTCAATAGCTTCGTTGAGCACCTGCATGTCGGTGGCTATATCAAACTTGAGCTCAATCATGCCGACGCTGACGTACACCACGTCGTCGACGTAAACAACGTAAAGTTTAACCGCGTCGTCACTGTCCGCAAACAGCGTGAGCTCTGCGCTTACCTTTACGGGATCCAGCGCAATAACTATCCTGCCGCTTACCGTTATGAGCTTACTCATGACTTCTATTGCCATATTGGACAAATCAAGCGTAATGGTTTTGGCTTTTGTCGCCTTTTCTATAAGCGACTTGACGGGCGAAACGTACGGCAGTATATCCGAAATTGTCATATATGTACCGTCCACGGTTACGGCGCGTCTGTCGTCTTCCGAGACCGGCGATATCGTAAGCGAAAGCCCGAGTTGGATATCGTCAACGCTAAGCGAAGTCGATTGAATGCCGCTAAGCACGCCGTCTTCAGTTGTGAAAACATCAAGCCCGATCTGCAATTCCGTATCGGCGATATTGCCGGAAACTTCTATCGCGCCGAGCACACCGTTTACCAGCGCTATTTTTGCGACGATTGAAACATTGTTAAACGCTGCGCTGAGCTCCATGCCGTCTTCGGTGGGGGCAAGCGTTATGTTATTGAGCAAATCGGATATTACAATGTCGGTGGGTATGGAGTCTAACAAGGCTTGCAGCTTGTCGGACAACTCAAGCTCAGGCAACGCTTCGTCTATCTGTGCGATTAGTTCGGTTAATCCGTCCTTTGTGAGCGGAAGCATCAGCCGTACCGAGCCGTTGTTTATATCCAAATACAGCGTGCTTTGGATTATAGACACCGTTACGGGAGCGCCTGCAACGTTCAGTCCCACCCGTACCGCTATTGTCTCCGGCGTGTAGTCGCCGAGGTCGACGTAAATATTGCCGGCAATCGTTTGCTCAAACAGCGTTACGCTTATGCCGATGTCAAACGCGTTTTCTTTGGCGAGCGGAAGGATGCTGTTTAGCACGGCAAGGAAGTTGCTTGCGGGCACATATGCCGCCGCATCCACCTGCGGCACTACTACGGTTGCCGCCGAAATGTTTTGCACATCGATACCAAACGCCATTTCGTAGTGGTTGCCGAACGGACCGCCTATACCGTCAAAGGTGAGCGCAATCTCGCCGCTTACCGCTGACAGGTCGATGGCTATGCGCAACGTTGCGGAAAGCGCATTGCGCGTTACGCCGATAATGAGCATATCGTCGTTTACGGTAAACCGGCTTATCATGGCGAGCACTGTGTCCAGCGTTTTGGCTATATCGGTTTTGCCGTTTGTAGTCATCTCGTCTTGTGACGGGATAACGCCCATCATCTGTCTGTTCATTTCCGCAACGTACGGACGGATAATTTCGGGTAGGTTGGGGATAACCGCGTCTATTAAGTCGGTTATGTCTTTAAGCTGTCCGCTTACCTTGATTCCGCCTACGTCAATGTACGCCGTGTCGCCGAGCAGCGTTACCGTAAGCCCAAGCGTATCTTCCTTGACGAGCACTTTGAGCGCGCCGTCTTGAATGGTGGCTTGTATGGACGCGGAAAGCGTTAAGTCGCCGACAGCCACATTAACTACGGCACTCACGCCGCCGGCGGTGAGTATATCCGTCGCCGCATCTATAATGGGCCCCAGCTTTAATATGTCGGAGTACTGTTGTGTATCGGGCAAGGTCACTTGCTTTTCGGTAGCGCAGAGAGCAATGTTAACGCCTATATCATTGCCTAATATGTCCGCCGCAACCGTCAAGCTTACGCCGCCCGTTGTGGTGTCTACGGTAAGCGTTGCCGACTGACCGGCGTATTCTATGACGACGGTTATCACGCCGTCCGCGGCGGTGAACGATTTTATTGCGCTTATTCCGGTAGTTATGCCGCTTATTACAGAATCGATTGTTACGCTGTTTTTAATGACGTCCACGGTTTTGCCGACGTCGGGCAGGGTAATGCCGAGCGCGCCGAGCAGCTTCTTTGCGGACGGGATTAAATCTTGCACTTGATCGGGCGAGACCTTTACGCGAATGGCTTGTATGCCAAAGTATATCACGCCGTCTATGTAATACAGCTCTATGTTTTGACCTAAGGCATTGATAGAAGCGCTTGCGTTTACGCCGTTTTCTATGTCGACGATTGCGCTGCCGCCTACGCTGTAGCCGCCGCCGTTTGCGCCGAACACAACTTCAAACTTTGTGCTGTCCGCAAGGGTGAACAGCACGGGCAGCATAGCCGTAAATTCGCTTATGCCAATATAATTGCCGTCGGGCGCTGTTATTCTTTCACTTCCGCATGCGATGCCGCAGGTGAGTCCGATTGTCTTACCTTTAACGGCAGTTGTTACGGTGATTTCCGAAAGATCGGACTTGAGCGCGACATTTGCGCCGAAGCCGTTTACCGCTATGTCGGCACAAAGCACGCCGTTTTCGGACGATATGCTGTTGATTGCGCCGAGTGCCAAAGCGAGTACGGATTGTATATCTATGTCCTGCGGCAACATTTGCAGCAGTTGGTCAACAGGGGGAAGGGCATAACGGTCGCTTATTTCCGCAAATAATTGTTTTGCGTCCGCAAGCGTGCCGCTAAGTCTGATTTCGCCCAAGCTGACGTACGCCGTGTCGCCGAACAGAATAATCGAAAGCCCCAACGTGTTTTCGGTTATGCGCACGGCAAGCGAACCCGCGAATTGCGCCTCGACAAGCGCGGTAAACTTTTTGTCGCCGTACGAGACGGTTACCGGCATTGTGATTGCGCCGGCGTCTATAATCTTTGCCGCCGCTTCAAACAGTGCGGACAATTCCGCAACATTGACGTACTTATCTTTGTCGGCAGGCGCCGTTATATTGTGACCGCTTTTATCGGTCGTGACCGTTATATTGAGCTGGGCGGAAATGCCGTCTCCGAAAGCTGCGATGCTTATCTTGCCCGTCTTAAGGTTGAGCGATATGTTAATATCGTAGCCCGCCGCCGAAAGCGCGATGTTTAGAGTTCCGTCCGTAACCTTAATCGACTTGATTACATCGCTCGCAAGTCCGGCTATGTCGATTTCGGGCAACTCGGGCATGCCTGCAACAAGGTCTACAAGTAGCAAAGCAGACGCTATAAGGCTGTTTGTATCGGATGTGTCCAGTTTGGCTTTTATGTTGCCGATTGATACGTACACGGCATTGTCTATATATGTTACGTTTACTTGCTGACCGAGTGCGGAAAGCCCGCCCGCCGCCGCTGTGCCTGTTATGTTATTGTCCTTATCGGTGATTAGGTCTATGCCGAAGCTTCCGCCTATTTCGCCGCGCGTGCCTTTTGCTTGCACATATCCGTCTATTGCGGCGGTAAAGTATCGGGCGTCAAGATACGGCTTGACATCATTTATTAGCGCGGCAAGGTCGGTAAAGGTAAGGAAGTCTTTGCCGGTGGGCGCGACAACGTTGCGCTTGGAAGGTTCGCTTATATTAAGTTCGGCAGCAAGGTCGGCCTTAATGCCGAACATGTCCATGTCTATGTCGGCGGAAAACGCTAACGATTGAAGCTTGCCGTTTCCGCGCGTAAGTTTTATGTTTATGGGATTGTTTATAAACTTGAGCCCTACTTCCAGCGAGCTCTTGTCAACCGTGAGCGAGTCGAGCATTTGCACGATTTGGTTGACGGAGGTGGGCATTATCAGCTTTAGCATGCTTTGGTACTTGCCGAAGTCAATCAAGTCAAGCGCCGCATCCAATAGGGTGGGAAGCTCTTCGATTGTGCCGCGCACCGCCACGCCGCAAGCGTCTATATAAATCACTTCGTTTACATACTTGACCGTTACGTCTATGCCCAAAACGTTGATAACAGCTTCCGCAGCCAGCCCGTTTGTTCTGTCCACGTATGCGGACAGCGTGGCGGTAAGGCCGTCGATAGTTACGGTTCCGTCAATGCCGTAAGTGGTTTGCATGGCGGTACTGACTATATCGGGCACAAAGTCGAGCATATCCGACAGATTGACCGCGCCGCTCACCGAAGGGAATGCGGGCAGAGTAGCAAGCGGTGCGACATCCAGTTTTATAACCGTGTCGCCGATTGTTACTTCTCCGGTAATGCCGTTGAGCGATTTGTCGCCGTCGTTGATGAGTATGGCCGCATCGACTTGAACATTGTCGAGCGAAGGTATTATGTCGGATAGGTCGAGCGCAAACGACAACGTGATTTCGGTTATGTCGTCTTCGGTATTCATTTCGCAGTTTTCAAATACTACGTCCAGAATATCGCCGCCGAAGATCTTGTTTATGTCAAAACTGCCCAAGCCGCCCAAAAGCCCGCTGAGCATGGGATCGGCGGTCAGCTTTTTAACATCGGCAATAGGGATATAGCCGTTGATTTTGTTGTTCTTTAGGTAAATCTTGTCGCCGTCGTACTTTACGTACAGACCGCGACCGAGCATCGCTTGTATGTTGAGCGTGTCAAGGTTGACGGAAAGCGTCAGATCGTACGCCGAAAAACCGCCCATGACGATGTTTGCCTTAAGGTCGAGATTGCTTTCGCCGGATAAGTACTTTTCGAACGCCGCGGCAAGATAATCGGACGCTGACAGCGGCTGATTTACATCGACGTCGGGCGGGGTGTAGTCGGGGTTTTCCTTGGCTTTGTCTACGTACGGCTGGAAAAAGTCCTTTTCGGGGATAGTGCCGTTTTCGTCGTTGAACATGGTAAACCTTTCAACGTTTTCACCGACACAACGCATTGCGCCCAGCACGGGAATTTCTATGTCGTACTCTTCCACCGCGCGAGTGGAAAGGGGAATCCATTCGGAGTTGACCGTGATTGTGATTTTTACCGAATAAAATTTGGGGTTTTGGTCGGCGCCGCCAAGCGTGCGCACTTCGTTGCGGTAGTACAGCGTGCTTTCCAAGGGTTTGAGCGTGAGCGTAAACACGTAGTTGCCGTCGGCGTTTGGCACAAGCCGTTCGGGCACGTCAAATTTTACGTCGCCATCGTCGTCTCCGTTTAACGATTGCGCCTTGCCGGCGTTTTCGTCCTTGACGGAGATTATGGTTTTTTCGTTGATTATGTATTTGCTGAGCTGATTGGGAACCGCGCCGTACTTTTTGCTGTACTCGCCGTACGACATCTGCATTGCTTTTGACGAGAATTTGGTTTTTTTGCCGTCAATCTTATCGGCAGGGCGGTAGATGATTATGCCGTTGTCGGCATACTTCTGCTCCGCAAGGCTCTTTAGCTTGGATGAAGAAATGGTTTCGGTAAATACTGTGTTTTGATTGTAAACTACTCTGGTGTTTGTAAGATACTGTGTGTAACTGCCTATGCCTATGTCCGCCATAACCTTGCCGTCCGTGTCGCCGCGGAAGTATCTGGAATGGTGAATCTTGTACGCCGTGTATTTGAGATTACTCAGTAGGTCGTAATCGGACGGCGTGCCGTGCGTGGGCGGCTCGGCCTCCATTACGATGGTTTCGCCCCAACTTGCGGCAAAGCGGCGGTTGTCCGTTTCAAACGTGTTGGTAAAACCCGCCACAATGCCCAAAATCAGGATTGTCATTATTATGTAAATTATAACATTACGCCGTGAAGTCAGCGTTGATTTTTTTGTTAAAAGGGAACGTGCCATATGTCCTCCGATAAAGTCGGGCGAATTCCCGCCTTTATGCCATATATTTTAACACTAAAGCGGTTTTTTGTCAAGAAGTTTTTAGACACTTACCCATATTTATGTTGAAAATCGTCCGAAATTGCCTGTTTTTCGGCCTGAAAAAGCATTTCTCTCGGATAACTGAAAAACTAATTTATTGCAGTAAAAAATAAATATAGTTTAATAACCGATTAAATATACAATATACGGAAATTTTCGTGCGAAAAACGACTATATATGGTGTAGTGAGTATGATTGCATAAATAGTGGCGGCGCATAATAAAAATATGCCACATATTTTATATATATGTAGCATATTTTATAAGATTTTTTAACGCGCTTAAAATAAAAGCATGCATGATAGAAAAATGATGAAGTCGTGGTGCGGGATTGCGCCGCAACCGGCGGCGCGGCCTTTGGCGCAAGCGCCAAGCGGCTAGCGAACTGCGCGACAAAAAAGCATATCAAAAGTTTTGTATTATATATTCTTTTATCGGTTTTGTGTTTGTTGTACTTAGCCTTGTCGCGCTACTCATAGTAGCCCCCGCTACCATACAAAAAGACTGCCGCATTAAGCGACAGCCTTTTTGTATGGTAGCGGGGGCGGGATTCGAACCTCGCGACCTCCGGGTTATGAGCCCGACGAGCTACC
>JAFLVI010000050.1 GCA_022508405.1 Clostridiales bacterium | reverse complement strand
GGAACAAGATGGCGCTTGTCAATATCGCGCAGGCGGGCATATTCTCGTCCGACCGTTCAATCCACGATTACGCAAAGAATATCTGGAACCTGAAAAAGGTCAAGCGTCCGCAATAATCAATCATAATCAGTTTACGCCAATGACGCCGCCGTGCCGAAGTGTACGACGGCGTTGTCGCAAAAAGGAGTCATTATATGAATAAAACCGTACACTTTTTTCCCAACTGTTGTAAATGCAAGTCGCCGATAGGCGCGGCAACGGTGGACGAGCCCGTCAGTCTTACGCTCAAGTTTACCCGTCCGCAAAACCCGTCCGAGGTCTATCTTGTTTTGACCAAGCAGAACGAGGACGCCGTAAGGTATCCCATGAATTTAGTCAAGGACGAGGACGGCGAGTACACGTATTCCATAACCGTCAAAATCACCACGTCCGGACTGTACTATTATCACTTCGATATTCTCAACGAAGAGCAATGCTACCGCGTGGGGAGCGACGTGGATTTGCACGCGCTTCTCGGCAAGGGGAGCGATTGGCAGCTTACCGTCACGGCGGATAAATACGCACCTACCGTGCTCGACGGCGGTGTAATGTACGAGATTATGCCCGACAGGTTTTTTATCGGCGGCGAGCGCAATAGAACTAAGTCGTACGCGACCTACCGCGATGACTGGGGCGGCGTGCCCGAGTACAGACCGGACGGGGAAGGCAAGATTCAAAACACCGACTTTTTCGGCGGCAACCTTAAAGGCATTGCCAAAAAGCTTACATATCTTAAAAATTTGGGCGTTACGGCGATTTATCTTACGCCCATATTCGAGGCGCATTCAAATCACAAGTACGACCCCGGCAACTATATGCGCGTGGACAGCGACTTCGGCACGATAGACGATCTTAAAGATTTAATCAAAAAGGCCGACAGACGCGGCATGAAGATAATTCTTGACGGCGTGTTTTCACATACCGGAGACGACAGCATTTACTTTAACAAGTACGGCTCGTACCAGAGCGTGGGCGCGTACAGTTCGGTCAAATCTCCGTACTATAATTGGTACAGGTTTAAACAGTGGAACAACGAGTATGAGTGCCGTGACAATATAGATATAATGCCCGCCACCAACGACTCAGATCCCATGTTTGACGAGTTCATCACAGGACAGGAAGGCATAATAAGATACTGGACGAGAATGGGCATCGGAGGCTGGAGATTGGATGTTTGCGAACAGCTTTCGGATACCTTTATTGCGCACTGCGCACGCGCGGCAAAAAGCGAAAACAATGACGCGGTTGTGTACGGCGAAGTGTTTATGGACGCGTCAAACCTTTCCACGCCGTACGGCCCGCGCAGCGTAATATCCGATGGCAAACTGGACAGCGTGACCAACTATCCGTTTAAAGAAGATATTCTTAACTTTGTGCGTTGCGGCGACAGCGGCAGGCTCAACAATACCGTTGCGGTGATAGTCAACAACTATTCCAAGCATGCGGTGGACTGCATGATGAACGTGCTGGGCAACCACGACACGGCGCGTCTTATGACCGTTCTCGGCGACAACGGCGAAGTGTATACAAAGGAAGAAAAGGCGACAGCAAAAGTCAACAACCGCAAGCAAGCGGCAAAGCTTGTAAAAATGGCGACTGCTTTGCAATACACTCTCCCCGGTGTGCCGTGCGTGTACTACGGCGACGAAGCAGGCATGGAAGGCTTTGAAGATCCGTTCAACAGAAAGTGCTATTCGTGGGGCAGTGCCGATAAGGACTTGGTAACGTGGTATAAAAAGCTGGGCGCGGTAAGAAAAAGCGAGCGCGAAGTGTTTGCTCACGGCAGATATTGCGGCATTGATACAAATAACGGCGTAATGTTCTTTAAGAGAAAGGCGGGTGATGATGTGGTGTATGTGATTGTAAATAATTCCGGCAGTACGTACAGCCCGACTCTCCCCGACGGCGAGTATACCGATTTGTTGACGTACAAACCCTTTACCGGCAATGTTGCGGATAAGGGCGTGGCGATTGTAAAACTTACAAGCAAAACCAAATTTCCCGTCAAAAGAAGCAGAAAAATTAAGAATTAAGAATTGAAAATAATGATCGATTTAAAGATTTTTGCCGCGCTATCATTGATAGCGCGGCAGTTTTTATTTAGTATAAAATCTAAAAAATAATATCCGTAAAATTTTCTTGCATTTTCCACACGAAAGTGCTATTATTAAAAAGCCATAGACACCGCCCATTCTTAACTCTTTATAAAGACAGCAACAAACAGAAAAATAATTTATTAGCACCCGTAGTTCAGTTGGATAGAATGTCAGATTCCGATTCTGAAGGTCGCAGGTTCGACTCCTGTCGGGTGTACCAAAGCCCCCACGAAGGTGGGGGCTTTGCTATACCCGCAAGACAAGTAGCGCGGCGAAGAAAAGGCTAAAGAATATTAAGCTGTATAAAGAAGAGTAATGTTTTGTAAAAATTGCCATTTCGCCGCGCAGTTCGCTAACCGATTGCGCGTAAGCGCAAAGGTCGCCCGCGCAGTTCGCGGGCACTCCTGTTATGGTACACTTGCATAGAAAGTGGTACGCCGATTTTTTTGCCGCGAAGTATTGACTTTATCCATATTATTACTTACAATTAAAATATAGGGGGACATAATCCATGAAGAATGTAATCAAACATGAACGTTTTGGCGAAATAACTTATGAAGAAAGCATTTGGACGGGCAAAAAGAGTTTATATCTTAACGGGCAAAAACTCGATTCGACATCAAAGAATATATTTCAAACTCCAAGCGGAGAGACTATTGAGTTGAAGGGAAACTTTTTTAGTGGAATATCCGCAGTAGTAGGGGCAGAGACAATCGCGGTGATGCCGGGGTGCAAATGGTACGAATATGTTTTGTCGTTAATTCCAATCCTGATCATGGTATGGGGAAACACTGTGGCGCTATGTAAAATCATTCCTATCGTCGGTGGCGCCATCGGCGGCGGTATAAGCGGTTTATTTATTGCACTTACTTTGTTTATAATCAAAAAAATTCACAATGTTTTTCTTAAAATCTTGTTTGCCATTGCTATGACCGGAATATGCTTTTTTATTTGTTATTTGATAGCATTGGCCATTTTGGCGGCTTGATAACATTAAAACACGGAGAAATTTCGTTAGATTTTCGTTATTAGTATGGGAATAAAAAACGCGCATAATGCGCGTTTTTGTTTTGATGCACTTGTACAGCGAATAGGGCGAAGTTGTAAATTTTTTTACAGCAAATAAAAAATCCGAACATATTGTTCGGATTTTTCTTTCCTTTTAACTTTCTATTGTAAAGCGCACTATGCTTGCGTCGTCGCTGATTTTAAAGCGGGGAGTTTTATTTAGTTTTTTGTCATTATTTTCTTCTTGTCTGAGTTTTGCGTAAAGTTCTCGGGCGGGCATGCCTTGTCGTATTTGCCGCCCCATGCTTTTAAACCCGTCGCTGTACAGAACTACTTGTTGCACTCTTGTTTTATCGAATACTCTCACGTTTCTTTCGGTCAATTGTTTTAAATTGAACGATATGGACTTATATCCGTTTGCAGTATTCATCTTTAGGCGGTTTGCGATTAGCATATCCTTTATTTCCGCCGTCTTCATAAGGTCGATTACGTCCGCGCCCGTGCTTTCGTGCAGAGACTTAAGCCGTTTTATGACAGCTCGGTCCAGTCTGTCAAGCGAGTTGTTTTTTACCTTTTTTATCCCGTCGTCCGTGTACACAAGCGCAACGCAGTCGCCAAGCGTCAGCACCTGCAATGACGTTTCTGTTTCGACGGCAAAGGCGGCAACGGCGGAAGAATACAGAGCAATATCGTTCGGTACGGGCATATCTCCGAATTTAAAGCGGTATAGTTCGCCCACGGCGGCGGTAACGGCTTGCGGCGGCGGCATATGCTTTATAAGCCGCTCAAACCGTTCCGTAAAATCGCGCACAAACTCATTTGCGCCGTAGTCCGACCCGTTTAGGTCGGTCGCGCCGTCCAGCACCGCGATGCAGTTGTCGGAACAGAATATAAAATCTTCGTTCGGCTTGTCAGGGCTTCCCGCTTCGCACAGCATTTCCAATACTCTGAGCATTTTATAAATCCTTTGCCGCCACAAGCGACAGGGTAGATTGCATCACCTGTTCAAACTCTGCGTCATCAAGTTCAAACTTTTTGATGCGCTGGTTGGAGCCCATTTGAAGTTCTGCACTGGGCGTGAGATCGGCGTTTTCCAAAAACACAAAAACAATCTTTTTAATCTGCTTTTGGTTGGAAGCAAAGTAAAATTCCTTGCGCACCCATTCGGCGTTGATTGAGTTGTTGGATACCATAAGCAAAAACACGGTGCATTTGTTGATTTTTTCCGCTATGACGTCTATAAAGTCGGTTGCGGGCGGAATACCCTTGTCAAACCACAGTCTTAAGCCCTTTTGCTGTAGGTTGCGAATAATATCGTAAACTTGCTCCGAATCCTTGTGCGAATAGCTTATAAACGCGTACGGCTCTTCGCCGTCGTACGGCTTGGGCGGCGGAACGTTTTGCATATGCGCAGGTGCAATCGCCTTGAGCTTGTTTTCCATTTCGTTTATCAGTCGATGGGCGTTTATCATCGCCTTGTAGTATTGATATGTACTAAGCCGAATAAAATAGTCGCTGCGTGACGAATCTTCGCAAGCTATTGCGTGATTTATGTTTGATTCTGCGGCGGCGAAGTTGTTGTTTATTATGAGAATTCGCGCCTTTGTGCAATAAAACTTGGCATACTTAGGCTCTATTTCTATAGCTTTATCAACGGCGTCCATCGCGCGTTGATACCATTTATTACGGAACGCGACGGCGTCGTTAAGATCGCCCTTTTCGAAAATGGAAGCAACCACATCGGCAAACAAGTGCAAACATCCTGAGTGCGCCCCGAACCACACCGCGTCGTTGTACGTTATGTTAAGCATGGTGTCGTAATCGTAAATCGCGCCGCTTTCTATCTCGTAAATTGCCTTTATGTGATTGTACATAGGGTGCGACGAAAATTGCTTGCCGTAATCGCGAAAAAGCTCGCCGAGCAGTTCGAAATCCTTGTTGTACCTATGCACTATGTTAAGGCAAAAGAACGCGCTGTACCGCACTGTGTCCGAATAATCGCCGTCCAAAATTTCGGATAGCACGCATTTTAGCATATCCGACGATTCCGATTTTTGCTCCGCAAACTTGGTGTGCTTTGCCAAACGAGCGAGTTCCAGTTCGTAGTCGCGCGACATTTCCGCGGGGAGCGATTCAAAAAATTCAACAAGCTTTGCTTTTTCCATTGCAGTGTAACCTTAATTATGATATGACTAATCTTATCAAAAACCGAGTTGTTTGTCAAGCCGCGCCAAAACAGTTGACTTTTGTACGATGTCCTATATATAATGTAATCAATTATATACGGGCAGTTCGTAACCATCCTGCCTAGCAGTTCTCTACACAGTTCGTGCGTGGTCTTGCTATAAATTTTCGTGCTACGTGCGTCTGTAAGTTGCGGAGGTCGCTAAAACAAAACTAAGGGAGACGGGGCTTTTTTGGTCCGGCGTTTGCATGGTTACTTTTGCAAGCGCTTTTATTTTTATCATGGAAAGATATTCCGTAATCAACGAAAAGCAAAAGCGCGAGATTGTGTTGCTGCGCGGACGGGGGTGCGCGTACCGCCGCTGCGCCTTTTGCGACTATCATTTGGACTGTTCGCCCGACGACGGCGAAAACTATGCGCTTAACGCGGAAGTGTTATCAAAAGTCACCGGCGAGTACGGCGAACTGGAAGTAATAAACAGCGGGTCGGTGTTCGAGCTGGACGGTCGCACGCTGGACTTAATCAAGTGCAAATGCCGCGCGCGCGGGATTTCCGTAATTCACTTCGAGTCGCACTACATGTACAAGGATAGGATAGCGCAGCTTCGCAGGGAGTTTGACGGGTTTACGCTCAAGATGAAGCTTGGCTTGGAAACGTTTGATTACGACCTTCGCGAGCGCGTTTTGCAAAAGGGAATAAAAGACGACGAGCCCGCGATTATAGCGGACGGATTTGACGAAGCGAATTTACTGGTTGGCATAAGCGGGCAGACAGCCGCCGGCATGATTAACGATATAGAATTGGGAATAAAGCACTTCGAGCGCATTTGCGTAAACGTCATGTGCGAAAACTCCACTGCCGTCAAACCCGACCCGCAGGCTGTGTCCGCGTTTTGCACTCAGGTTTATCCAATATACAAAAATTGCACGCGCGTGGACATTCTTATAAAAAATACCGATTTCGGGGTGGGCGCATGAACGAGCTTATGTTGTTTGTATCGGTTGCGCTCATTTACGGCACGGTGCTTTTGGGTTATATGCTATTTGGCAAGTCGGGGCTGTTTGCGCTGTCGGCGGTTGCTTCCATATTCGCAAATATAGAAGTGCTCATTCTTATAAACGCGTTCGGCATGGAACAGACTCTCGGCAACGTGCTGTTTGCTTCCACCTTTTTGATGACGGACATCCTGTCCGAGTGCGAAGGCAAAAAGGCCGCCAATAAGGCGGTGTACATCGGGCTGTTCGGGACGCTGTTCTTTTTGGCGTTGTCGGCGGGCTGGCTGATATTTACGCCGAGCGACGCGGACACCGTTATGCCGGCATTCCGACAAATCTTTACCGCCACGCCCAGAATTGTGGGCGCGTCGCTTGCCGTTTATGTGGTCAGTCAGTTTTTTGACGTTTGGCTGTACCACAAGTGGTGGGAGTTCACCGAAAAGAAGTCAGGGGACAAAAAGAGATTTCTGTGGCTTAGAAACAACGGCTCCACCCTTGTAAGTCAGCTTATAAACTCGCTATTGTTTACCACGCTGGCGTTTGCGGGCACTTACGACTTTGTTACGCTCATGTCCATATTCTGGTCGGGATACATCATTTTTATATTCACGTCGCTGCTGGACACCCCCATACTTTATTTGGCGCGCAAGTACAAGACTGACAATCGGCAACTGCTGAACGCGCAGCAATAGCGCTTTTTGCAAGTTGACAAAGCAGTCTAATAATGTTAAAATATGCATACACAGTCAAATCTCGGTTGACATATAGGAGTTTGTATGAGTAGACTTCGCAAAAAATACATTTCGTTTGCCGTGATGCTTATTATATCAATACTCTCGGCGGCTTTATGTCTTACTGCATGCGGCGGAATAGACGCGCCGTCTGACAATGACAATAACCATAACAATAACAACGGCGGCGGAGACGAATATTGCATTGTTGTGTTCTACGAAAACCAAGGCACGCCTGTCGCGCCGCAAAACATAAAAGTGGGGGACTATGTCGTTCGTCCCCCCGACCCCACGCGCTCCGGCTATACCTTTGGCGGCTGGTACAAGGACACTAATTTTAATAACGAATGGGTGTTTAACGTAGATACCGCATACGGCGAAACGCTTACGCTTTACGCAAAGTGGACACCGGTAGGCGGCGGCGAGCCCGATCCCATTCCCGAATACTGCAAAGTGACGTTTGTAACAAACTGCAGTGCAACCGTAAACCCTCAAAATATTTTAGTCGGCGGCAAGGTGATCGAGCCCGTTATAAGCAATTCGGGGTATAACCTTGACGGCTGGTACAACGGCAGTAAAAAGTGGAACTTTGCCACCGACACGGTGTCGGGCAGTACGCTCGTTCTTACCGCCAAGTGGACGGCAATCAATACAGATGATCCCATCACCGGCGAAGACGTGACCGTCACGTTCAACGTGGGTCTGGAGGCGCGCAAGGCGGGCGTATACAATCCTGCGCCGATAACAAAAAAGGCGGGCAGCAGAATATCCGAGCCGGTGCTTACGCGCAACGGATACGAGATGAGCGGCTGGTATGTAGAAGACAGCAACACCAAATGGAACTTCGCTACCGATAAGATTACCGAAAACATGACGCTGTTTGCGCGTTGGACGGCGGACGACGCAGCAATCGACTACACGCCCACGATGACAAACAATAACACGCTGTACATTCACTATTTGCGCAGTAACAATGATTACACCGGTTGGTGCGCTTGGGTGTGGAAAGACGGCTCAAACGGCAAGCGCAAGACGAGCATGACGGTGGACGCGGCGGGCGCCGTCTTTGCTATCGACCTTTCGGAATACGGCAACGCGAGCGCGCTTAAATTTATTATCGCGATAATCTCGGCGGACAACAAGTTCGGCGAGAAGGACGGCGACAACAACGATTTAACGCTGTCTGACGCGCAAAAAGTCGGAAATAGCTATCACTGGTACGTCAGGCAGGGCAGCACGGCAAACGGCACCAATAAGCCGATGGCGGCAAACAGCGGCGGATCGAACCGCACTACGGAAGCCAAGCGCGCAAGCGAGTCAAACGTAAACCGCAACTATGCAAAAAACCTGCCCGTAATGAGCACTGTTGACGGCTGGGACGAAATGGGCGTTGGCTACCAGATATTTGTGGCGTCCTTCTGCGACAGCAACGGCGACGGCGTGGGCGACCTTAACGGCATAACGAGCAAGCTGGACTACTTGCAACGGCTTAACGTTGACGTGTTGTGGCTTACTCCCATACAAAGCAGCAATTCGTATCACGGATACGATTGCTACGATTACTACTGCATAGATCCCAAGTTCGGCACCAACGCCGACTACCGCAGGCTTGTATCCGAGGCTCACAAGCGCGGCATGAAGATAATAATGGACTTGGTTGTAAACCACACATCTCCGCAAAACGAATGGTTCCAAAAATCCAAGGACGGAGTAATAGAAGAAGTTACATACCAAGACGGCTCCACTGCCACCGTCAAATACCGTGATTTTTACCGCTGGAAAAACAGCGGCGGCAACCGTTACGAAAGCGCGGGCGACGGCTGGTACTTTTATTCGTCGTTCGGCGGCAACATGCCCGAACTCAACTACGACTATCAGCCGGTGCGCGACGCCATGGTGGACGTAGCGTCGTACTGGATGAGCTACGGACTGGACGGCTTCCGCATGGACGCAATCAAGCACGTGTTTATGTGGGAAGAAAGCGTCAATGCCAACAGTGACAAAAAGGGCGGCGTAGGCGATACAGGTTACGAGTACAACGAGACCAAGAACATAGAGTTCTTTAAAGAATTCAACTACAAGCTTAAGACCAAATATCCGCACTGCTTCCTTTTGGGCGAGCAGTTAAACGGCAATACCGACGACGTTTCGCCTTTCTATCAAGGCATGGATTCGCTGTTCGACTTTAACACGTACTATGATTTACCCCAAAGAATCGACGGGAATAAAGGCGGAGTTTCATCGCAAGCAACCGCGTTTAACAGCAATGCACAAAAGTATTTAAACCAAAGAAAAGACAGACCGATAAACGGCATGATAAGCTCCAACCACGATATAAACAGACTGTATCATCAGGTGGGCGGCAACGCCGAAAAGATCAAGCTGTACATGGCGGTTATAATGACGATGCCCGGGCTGTCGTGGATTTATTACGGCGACGAAATCGGGCTTATCGGCGACAAGAGCACGGGCGGCGACAACGGCTTGCGCCAGTCCATGAAGTGGACGGATAATTGGGCGAATAAGTGCACGGCAATCCAAGATTACCAAAGAAACAACAACACGGACAGCGTTCAAAAACAAGAGAGCAATAATAATTCCGTATTGAGCTATATAAAAAGTCTTACCAAGTTCCGCAACGACAATCCCGCTCTGATAAGCGGCACGGCAACCTGTTCTGCGGACAACGGCATGCTCAAGATTACGGTGACCGGCGGCGGAAAGACGTACACCGTGTATCACAACTTCTCGAGCGGCAGAAAGAGCATAACCGGTAACGTCGTGTTCGGAAGCAGTAATATTCCCGCATACGGAACGAGTATAATTAAGAATTAAAAATTAAGAATGACGGGTGAAAAAAGCCCGTCATTTTGATTTAGGCACAGCAACGTATTCTTTAAAAACCGCATTTTCGCAATAACCGTTTAAAAAGTGCAAGCTATCACATATATGCACAATATTTTATATAGTTTTCACGCATTTATCAATATTGTATAGTATAATTTTGAATGTAAAGAGTTACTCTTTGCAATCTTTTTCTTCCTTTGGTAAAGCACCGTATTGTTCCCCCCTTTCAATACGGTGCTTTAT
>JAFLVI010000005.1 GCA_022508405.1 Clostridiales bacterium | reverse complement strand
ATTTTTGCCTTTATAAATGTCCCAAAATATGAATAAACTATGAATATCGCTCAAAAATTTGCGTATTTTTTGAGTTTTTTATATTGACATCCCCACACAAATGTATTATACTTATTAAATGGATAATGTCGAATAGTATACATATTCGGCGTTATAGCCGACTTTTTAAGGGGCAATACGGTCATAAGAAGGGTCTTATGAAATTGACAAAGCATTCTAATAAAAACAAATCACGTATAGTTTCGTTATCCGCGATAGTCGCGCTTTTGTTATGCGCGGTAATATTGTTGGGATTTATTAAGCCGCCGATGGTGCGCGCCGATGAGACGCAACCTACCGTTCCTGCCGCAAAGGTAGAAAACGGCATCAGGTTTGTTCAGGTTGCGGCAGGATACGACTTTGCCATAGGTCTTACATACGACGGCAAGCTTTACGGCTGGAGCACAAAGGAAGACCGCATTCAGGGCGGCAATACTCTGGGGGATTACTATACCGAAAAACCCACCGAGATTCCGGTTAAATTCCGTGTCGGACCGAAAGGAGATTACAGATGGGGTACCGAACCTCAATCGGGTGAACACTATCATACGGAGACCAAAGACAAAATAAAAAGCATTGCCTGCACGGGCACAACCGCCGCGTTTGTAACCGAACAAGGTTATTTGTACACTTGGGGTGCGGACGGATCGGCATATTATGATGTACCGCATGATGAAAGCGGCGCCGGCGGCGACGGTGGCGTCAACTATTTGCTTTTGCGCCCGACAACCAATTCCCACTATCCGTGGAACACGCCGGATATTATAGACTATTATTATTACCAAGCTCCTTCCAACGCTACGGGGGTAACGGCATATCCCACCGAGCAGCTTATCCCTTCGGCCAGTAATAGATTTACGTCATTGGCGGCGGGTGAGTTCAATTATATATTTATGTTTGTAAGAAACTACGGCACGCAAGGCTCGTGGAGTTCTACCACCACCGGCTATTATTACCATACTTATGTATGGGGCTCGATGCTGTATAATGCCGTACACACCAGAACCACAACGGAAAACCGTACCTATAATACTTCATCCAACATAGGCGTAGAGACTAATGCTCGAAAGGTATTCAATACGTTTATATCGGCGTCTCAGAATGCGCCGGAAACCGTGCCTAATGTCTCAGTAGTGGCAGGCGGTTATACGGTTGGTATAAACAATCCCGGCAGTACCGGCACCGGCGGAACGTCGTTGCTTCTTCGCGGTAAAAACTTTATAACATCATCCGGCGGAAGCACGATTACAATGACAACGGACGTAATTACTTCTACGGATAAGCCCGCTGTTACCGGAATAAGCTGGAGTAGCGGAGCCATTGCCAACGCCATAGCCGGCGGCCGAGGCAGCAATCAGCCCAACGGCGAGCTTTACGGCGTGGATACGGAACAGTACTACGCGCGGCAAAAGGGTTCCTCAATCGTTTACAATTACACTCGCGGTTCCGATTATCCTTACTATGTAAAGGGCAACAACGGCGCCGCCGCCAACAACGGCGAAATACGTCAATACGGCGAAGAAACCGCAGCTACCCCTGTGCGCTATCCCGTTGCTTTGGGCAACGATATAGGGTACGGCATAGACGCATCGGGCAAGCTTTACGGCTGGGGCGACAACGCTTACGGCCAGATTTCCACTACCGGTACGTCCGCTGCAAATGTTGCAACGCCTACGCAACTGTTAACCGGCAAAAGCACAACATTCATATCGGTCGCCGCAGGCAAACAAAAATCTGGACAAAAAAGAGCGTTTTTCGGCACAACCCCGTCGGATACCTTGAGCGGCAGCAACTTTACGGACGCCGTTAAAAACGATCCCAATTATATCAGCGCCGCGCTTGGCTCCGACGGCAAGATTTACGCTTGGGCAAACGGACTGAGCGTACAAGAGCTTTCGTACCAGAACGCAACAGGCGGCAAACTGGAAAAGTTTAACGCAATCTATTCCGGCTACGGCAACAACCTTTATGCAATTACCGAAAGGGGTAAGCTTGTACGCATTATCAAAGAAGGAAGTACTTTCAAGCAACAGCTTTTTGACGAGTTCTATCCCTCTATAGGCGGCGAAAAGATTAAAAACTGGGGAGTAGACAGCGGCAATGTAATTGCCTTCAGACCGTCTGCAACGGCTGACAAAAACAACACCGCTCCCGACTTTGATACCGCAACATTCTACGTATGGGACTACGATCTTAATATCGAAGAAGACGATCCTGTCGCTCACACAACAATCAACGGCGCGACCGGTGTGTACAAGCCGCTTGTAAACGTAAACAACATAGGCGACGCATACCGCATTATAGGTGTAAAGAGCGCAGATTTAAACGTAACATATCTCTTAAGAGACAATCTAACCGGCAATTCATCCGGCAATGACACAATAACAGATCTCGAAGCAGCCACGTATTATGCGCCCAAGTTCTACTTTAACGACAAGCTTATGACGCCTGTCCAGCAGAGCTTAATGTTTGAATTCAGCGTTGTGTACGACGCGGAAAAGGGCGTGGGTATACGCATTCATCCGTTGCGGTCGTCCAAAGGTCAAAATATTCGCGTCGACTTTTATGTTGCGCGGTACAACGACTACAATCTGTACAAGGGAAGCAGCAACGACAACGCAATATACTACGATTACGAAAAATGCAGTATAACCTTCTCCATAGCGGATACTCCGTCCGTGTTGACATTTGACGCATTCACATCCGGCGATGCCAACAGCAACATTCCGCTTTTGGACCCCAACAACAGTCATAACAATAAATTCTCGGTTGCGGTGCAGGACGTATCCACCGGCGTGGACGAGCTTATTAAGTTCCTTACCGGCGTAACGGATAATGTCAACGACGGCTTTAAAACCGCAATACTTAATTCCATGCGAGAAAAGGACGGCGGCTTCCCCGATTTCAATAAAAGAGCGGCCGGCGATTTGTCGTACTACTTAAACGACATAGATCTTGCAAAGTACAATAACGAATATAAATTCCTGTTTACCGACCGCGACGGCGATAGGGCGACGCTTGCATATCCCACGACAGGTCAGGAATCGTCTGCTATTCTCGGCGCCGGCGTAAGCGCCAAAATAAACAATATTACCGTTACGGTTGCGCTTTCGGGCAGCGGATACGCGCTTAAGTCCGCTCTTACCGCCGATAAAGTTGTAAAAGCCATAAATACGGAGTTTAAAAACGTTTACGGCATGTACGACTTTAAGGTGGAAGGTAACAATCTTCAGTTCACGTACGACGTAATCACGTTTACCGCAAGCGACGCTACCGGATCAATCAGGTACAAACAGGGCAACAATGTAGGAGTAAAAGATTATCTTACCGGCAGAACGAGCGGAAGCGTTTTCGCCAATGCCAGTCTTAACGAATTCACAATAAACAAATACGATTACGACGATGAAGAAGGTTACAAAGAAACAAACACCCTTGCCACAAGAGTACCCGCGTCAAACGTCGCTTTTATCTTTTCACAGCCCACTCTTAGGTTGAATTCTTCCTCGTTGGACATCAACGGCAATACCGAGGGTACCAAAAACAAACATACCGTAAACTACGAACAAGAAATTTACGTCGGGCACACCCAAGAAATTTTGCTTGACGATTATGTCCTTCATGCGAGAAATGCCAACATCAGCTTTTCGTACGGCAACTCCACTAAGGACGTAGCATTTACAAACTACAATTCTCAGTTTACAGATTACACAGGTCAAAACATGCCTGTTGTTACCCTAAGCGGCGATAAGATAAAGGTCCATCCCACCACCAGCAAGGATATCAACTTTACGGTGGCGGTGCAGCGCTTTGCCGATTCCGAGCACGAGCGTTACTTTACTTATGCGGTAGGCGGAAGCGATGCTCCCGACGCTCAAAGGAAGCCTACGGAAAAGCTTTATATAACATTCAACTTTACAAATATCGTCGGATTTGAAATAGAAAAAACAATAACCGACTTTAACTATTTGATTACCGAAGATACCGAAATCGACTTGTTCAACCCTCAAAGGCAGTATATCAAACTTGTCAGGGAAGGCGACCACGCCGATTTGGCAAACAATAACACGGCGCAAAAGGCATATAACGAGTTGATGTCCAATGTGCAAATCTTCAACTTGTTCAGTTCGGAAGACAGCAAAAACGAAAACGACAAGCTGTTCTCCACAAGTAAAAATGCCGCCAACAAAACAAAGTTTACAATCATTCCCAAGCGGTCGGGCACGGGCACAGTTCAATTCTCGGTCAACGTGTACGACAAGAGCGTGGCTTTTGAGCTTACTGTCAATATTTCCAAGGTAACCACAAGCAACAGTACCGTTACCGTAATAGACGACCAGTACATTCCGGTCTCCAAGTTGGACGAAGTTTTGCGCAAAGCCAACAGCTTTAACTCCGACGCCGTAAACGGCAAATATAAAATTTTGTACGGCGACGTTGTGGACAACTCGGTCAAAAATAACGAAAAGGTTTACCGCGCCATTTACTTTACAAATCAAAACGGCGATACAGGTATGCCTCCGTTCGTAAAGAATGTTGTGTTCGAGAATGTTCAGTCCGATCCCACGATACGCATAATCTCCAGCAACAGCACGGCGCAGACAAACGATAAGTTCTCCATGCACGTAAGATTTACCCGTGACGCAAGCGCCACCACGTACGAATCTGCTTCGTCCGATTCTATAATAGAAGTAATCGTCCCCGTTGTATCCGGCAAGATCAAGCTGCAAAGCAGCGAGGGCGGCGACTTGATTGTCAAGGTAAATTGCCGTAAGTCGGAAAACAAGGAGGGCTTGTGGACTACAAACGGCTCGGGATTGAATACGCGAGTGACGATTAAGGTCGTGGATTTGCTCAATCTTAACGAAACGGAAAATCCTGACAGATACAAGATTTTCCTTCTGTCGGCGGAAACCGCTGCAGCCAAGTACTTCCAGTACGACACGGGCTCTGCGGCAAGGGAAATAGTTATCACGCCCAAACTCAATACCAAACGAAACTTCGATTTGAACGTTTCCGTATTTAACGAAAACGACGTAAACGATACTAAGGTGCTTTCATTTGAAGTATCGATATCCGGCATTATAGATACATTGCCCGTAATGGAGGACGACGACGGACTTATCGGCTACGGCAATATCTGGCTGTATTCGTTTGCCATGGTGTTTGGCGTACTCTTTATCATATTCTTGATTCGCTATATCGTATATATTCGTCGCAGATCCAAACAGCGTGCTATCATCAAGCGCAATCAGGAACTTATTCGTCTGCGCGACCGTATGCACGGCAAGGCAAATGCCGCTTCGCGTGAGCAGCTTGTCAAGTCCAAGCTTAAAATGGAAGATCCCAAGTACGCAAAAATGTTTAACGAAATGCGCAAGGATAAGGAGGACGAAAGCGGCGTAGCTCTTGTCAACTCCGATCTTGCCGCAACCGCCGACAAAAAGACTAAAAAGAAAAAGAAGGGCGGCAAAAAATCCGTTGCCGAGTTAAAGGCGGAATTGGAGGCCAAAAAGGCAGCGTTTGCCGCCGCGCAATCGGGCAATGTACCGCCCGTTACACCGTTTGCCACCGATGTTCCCATCGACGGCGGTTTCGGCGCTCCGGACGGTGGCTTCGGCGCACAGGGCGGCGGCTTTGGCGACCAAGCCGGATTCGGTGCTCCTGACGGCTTTGGTGCCACGGACGGCTTCGGCGCCACGGATGGCTTTGGCGCTCAAGACGCCGGCTACGGTGCACCGCAAGACATAGACGGAAACACTATTATATTCGACGCGTCCGAAATGGGCGACGGAAATATGTAAGGGGGTGCGAAAGACATGCAAAAAACATCAATAAAACGCAACGTACTGCTTTTTACAGTCCTCATTACAGCTTTTCTTGCTCTTTTTGCAGCACTGTTATTGCCAAACAAATCAGCTTTGGCGTATGAACTTACGGAAGGTAACAATGCCGGTAGCACCGCGCAGTCTTCTGTTAATCTTACGCTGGACGTAAACGGCAAGCTTAGCCAGACAACCGAATCTCAATCATCTCAAGTTCCCGAATTCAACGGTGAAAATTACCGTAGGCGCACTATATCGGCTAACGCTGTGGGTAAAACCGGAACAGGTGATATCAATTCATACGCTTTTGCAACAGATACGTTGATAAACGGGGACAATCCCAACTTTAAAGTAACGTTTAACAATGAGTACGAAGGACAAGCGCAAACTTTTACCATAGACGCGCTTTCCATGACCGAGGGAAATACTATCGGGTACTTTTCGGTTAAAGTTAAGGTTGACACGAATGATGATGAAAGAACGATTTATTTTGCGGTAACGGTCAACGACTCGTTTGTGCAATGCGCACCTAACGAAACGCTTTATGTCGGTTACAAAGTTGACAGCAACGGCAAGGAATACGTCATGGACGGCAACAGTAGGAAAGAGGCCAGTTCGTGCACCGGCACCGTTCATCAGCCTATTTATGAAGATAAAAAAGGCACGAAAGGTGTCCAAAACTATTCCAAGGTCACTATTGACCTTAGCGAATTGTTGCAGGGCCGCGCTCTGTACTCAACATCCCATCAGCCGCGCATGGACGGCTCCACTTCCATGTGGACTGTCAACTCGGTTACCAATCTGCAAATAGATGAGGTTTCCTTCCCCGAAATTTCGGGCTTGACTTTAAAGAACGAGATCAAAAACTCCACTCCCGCCACGACCACGGGCAATTCCTATGTCCGCATTGCGCCGTATATTTCCGGATGGGTGGAGCTTTCCGACGAACAAATCAAATCGTTAAACAGCGATACGTTCTTTGAAAAAATCCAAACAATGCTTGTTAAAATCAGCCACGTTACCGGTCATGCCAACGAGAGCTATTATATTTACATTCCGTTTACATTCCTGCCTGCAAACCCGCAGGAAAAGCAAATAGATACGTCATATCTTAGCCTTAACGTGACTTCCAAAAATATTATGGATTACCACAACAGTAAGACCATAATAAGACCTGTGGACAGCGCCGAAGACGATGATTCGTCCGACTACAGCGCAATCTATATTCGTCCCGACGACATAATGAACTACGGCGCGCCCAGTACCTACAATCCTGCCGCCTTCAACCATCTTAAAACCACAGTAAACGGAAGTGAAAATTTAAAGCCGGAAGGTCTTTCTATCGACCCTGTAAAAGTCGATGGCGGCGAGTACGTGTTCGACTTGTCCGATGAGGAAAAATACTGGCCCACGATTTATAAGATAACCGGCAAAAAGAGTTCTCTTGCAAACAGCACGTTTATTATAAGCTTTACCATTCGCTATTACGACGGACCTACTACGCTGGACAGTAAGGACTATACAACAAGCATTATTGTAACCACTTACGGTGGATATTCCATTAAGTTCCAGCCTATAGAAGGCAAAAAGGCGGTTTCGTACAATGCGCTTAATGCCGCCGTGTTTGCCGATATGCGCGACCGCGGTTATCTGCTTACCAATGCATGGTCGCTCAACGAGAAGCAGCTTGCCGTTACGTTTAGCAATAACGTGCTCAAACTCGACCCCAAAGTGGACAACATAAAGGGTCAGACCACGGCAAAGGTCAAGCTTGAGTTTACCAACAACAACAGACAGGTTATAACATTCGATTCCGAAGTTATAGATATCAACGTAGACGCCGGCAGTATATTTGCTCGGTTCGACGACTGGCAGGCATGGCTTATTATCTCGGCTGCCATACTCGGCGGAATAATCATTATACTTATTATAGTTTGGTTGTTCCTTCGCGCGCTTTCCAAGCGCAAGCAGGACGAACTTGCTATGCAGGCGCCCGTGTCGTCCTATATAGTCAAGCTTAATTCGACAATAGCGGCAACGCAGGCACAGCGCACTGCGGCGCAAAATCCGGTAATGTCGCAAGCAGGTAATCAAATGCTTTTGGGCGCAGGCCCCGCTTCGGGCGCAACGCCCAATCCGGACACCTTGCAGCTTGCCACCGGTTCGTCGCCCAATGCTTCCACACCGTCCACTCCGTCTACAGGAGAGCAACCGGCCGCGCCCGCACCGTCCGAGGAAGAAGAGCTTTACGCGCTTATCGCCAAATACATTTCGGACGACGAGCTTTTGGAGCGCATTTTCACCGAAAAGTACGAACCCAAGGGCATGGTTCGCCGCACGTTCTTCAAGTCCAAGGATTTGCAGGCGCGCGAGCTGGATAAGGAAAAGAAGCGCATAATCGAACGGTACAAATCGCCCATGCCTATGGACGAGGCTGTTATGAGCGAAACGGAAGCCAAAACAACCGGCGCTTCGTCCAGACCCGCCGCTTCGTCCGAGCCTACTGCAACAGAATCCGTCACCGAAGAACTGTTTGTACTCGACTTCGATCCTGATTCGCCGCTGTACGTCGAGCCGGAGAAAAAGGCGGACGAGTTCTCAGAGGAGAAGATCGACATCGATACTTCGCCGGAAGAGAGCAGACTGCGCGCAATCGAGCATCAAAACGAAATTCTCAACAAAGAACTTGCCGAGCTCAAAGCACGTTTGGATAAGGTTCAGACCGAGGTCGATAAAGCCAAGACCATGGAAGACGAATTGCGTGAAAAGATTGCCAAAGCCGAACAAGACGACGCGCAGTACGCAAAAGATATCGAAGAGCTCGAGTTTAAGCTTGCTTCCGCTAAGAACAAGGATAAACCGACCATCACTCGCGATATCGGCATTAAAGAAGAAAAGAAAAAGCGTAACAGCGACGAACTGGAAAGACTTCGTCAAGAGTTGGAAAAGCTTTTGGGCAACAGCGATCGCATAAACGGCATTTACACCAAGCTAAACGATTTGCAACAGCAAAAGAGCGGCGAGTTGGAGGCTGCCGTAGCCGAACTAGAAAAAGCCAAAGCGGAATACAACGCGTATGTGGAGCGCATGGAAACATTGCGCAAGCGTCAGGAATTGGAAGCAAAGGTTACCGAGCTGGAACCTCTCCTTCAGGCTGTCAACAACACCGATTACGAGTTGAAACGTATCGAGCAGTTGGAGCAAGACCAAGCCAAGGAGCGCGAATCGCTCAAATCGGCAGTCGCTCAAGCCAAATCTCAGATTTTGGGTGCAACCGACTTCGGCATTATCGCAGATCTCAATGCTCAAATTTCCGACGCCAATGCGCGCCTGTCCGAGCTTGAACGCGAAATAACCAAAACAACAAAGCAAAAGGCAGATCTCAATATCGAGTTCAATGCTCAGCGCCGCAAGGCAAACGACTTTATCGGCAAAAACGAGATACCGCTGGAAGAAGTCATCAAAGCGGACGACCAAGTTCTAGGCGCAATAGAGTTCGAGATTGTCAAAGCAAGACGCGAAAAGGAAAAGAACGAAGCCGAACAGGCAGTTGCAAACGCGCAAGCGGTTTACGAGGACTTGTCCGCATCCGCCAACGATGTAACAATGATCGCCATGGATGTGGCTTCCGCCGTTTCCGAGCTGGAAGAAGAAATCGCTTCCGTCCAAACCCAGCTTGATGAAATCAACGCGCAAATGGAAGCCGCGTCAGAGGACGAAAAGCTTGAGCTTATGGTCGCTCAGGGCGAAACCAACGACAAACTTGAAGAGCTCAAGGCAAGACTCGAGCAAACCAATATCGACGGCACCAAGCGCAAGATGGAAGCTCAGGCCGAACACGACGAGCAACTCGAGCGCGCGCGTCTTGACCTTGACAGAACCAACGACGAGTTTGAAGAAGCGTGCAGGTCGTTTGACGACTTTGTCACCAACACCAATCCGCTTGACCTTATCACTTCGGGTAGCGGTGTAATCAGTAAAGACCAAGCCAAGATCGAGGCGGAAAATCTTAAGAAGCATCTCGAGCGTGCCAAGCTGGAAGCCGAACAGGCCCGCCTTGCCGCGCAACAGGCGCAGGAGCAAGCGGAAGCAGATCGCCGCAAGGCGCAAGAAGAAGCCGAAGCCGCACGTCTGGAAGCGGAACGTACTGCTCAGGAAGCAATCGAGCAAGCGGAAAAAGCTCGCTTAGAAGCCGAAGAAAAGGCAAGAGCGGACGTAGAAGCCGCCGAGCAAGCGCGTAGAGAAGCCGAGGAAGCTATGGCGGCCGAGGCCGAAGAAGCTCGCCGCAAAGCCGAAGCGGAAGCGGAAGAAGCAAAGCGTCTTGCAGAAGAACAGGCAGAAGAAGCTAAACGTCAAGCAGAAGCGGAAGCGGAAGAAGCTAAGCGTTTGGCGGAAGAGCAAGCGGAAGAAGCTAAACGTCAAGCAGAAGCGGAAGCGGAAGAAGCTAAGCGCAAGGCTCAGGAAGAGATTGAGGAAATGCGCCGCAAAGCCGAGGAAGAAGCCGAAGCCAAACGCTTGGAAGAAGAGAACAAGCGCAAGGAAGAGGAAGAACGCCAAAAGGCAGACGCCGAGCGTGCCGACGCTATCGCCAAAAAGGTCGCGTTGCGTAAAGATCAGATTATTGCCATTCGCAACGAGATGAAAGAACTTAAGGGCGATGAAGATGCCAAGTTGTTGCGTGAACGGTTGTACAACCTGCAACTCACTTTCGACGAAGACGAACACGGTTCAAGCGAGCTCATGGACTTCTACAACAAGACCATGGACGATATCCAAAACAGCGGCGAGATTGCGCGGTTAAAGGCTGAAAACGCTAAAAAGCCGCAGCGCATAGTCCGCAAGGTGACCGAACGCGTCAACCGCATACCCAAGCGTAAAGCGGGCGCAAGACCCGGTGCACGTCCCGGCGCACGTCCCGGAGCAAGACCTGGTGCACGTCCCGGAGCAAGACCGGCAGGCGCAAGACCGCAAGGCGCACGTCCCGGAGCAAGACCGGCAGGCGCAAGACCGCAAGGTGCACGTCCCGGAGCAAGACCCGGGGCACGTCCCGGCGGCCCGAGCGGCGGACCTAAAAGACCCAGATAGTAGCGGAAAAAAGGCGTAATCTTTATGCCGCTACGCAACTCCAATGATTCAATTCCGCTTAAATAGCGGTAGGAATAAGTGTAAAACAAATAACAAATGCGAGGAACATTTATGGACAACCAAGACAAGACGACTTTTTCGTTGGACGATGAGGAAATCGTAGAAGAGGAAGTTATCGATCGTGACGAAGAATACGATGACGGCTACGATGACGAAGAGTACGACGATGAGTACGATGACTACGGCGACGAGGAGTACGATGAAGAGTACGACGACTACGGCGACGACGGTTACAACGATGATTATTACGATGACCGTCTGACCAAGGTCCTTGACGAGCTTGCCGAACTTAAGAGGGGAATGGTACCTGCTATGCAACAGCCGCAGATGCCTATGCCGCCTCAGTATATCTATCAACCCACTGCGCCGCCTGCGGGCAGCGAGGTTGTAATGTACAACGAAATTTCGCGCTTGCGTGACGAGCTTTCCCGCAACCAGAACAGTCTGGAAATGCAGAAAGAGCTCACGCGTATCAAGGAAGATATGCAGCGAGATCAGAAGTTTGCGGAAGCTCAGTACAATGCGGAAATCCAACGGTTGCAGAGTAAAATCGACGACCTACTAAAAAACGGGTCAAGCCCTCAAAGTGAATTGCCGGAAGGCGAACAGCCGGCGGCACACCTTGAGGGCGGCAAATCTTCGTTAAACTTTGATAAATTACTCTCGATCAACGAGGCTATCTTGCGTGCTATGCGCGAGAATGACGCGCGCATACAGAACGATTTAGGCCAGCTTAAAAAGCAGCTGGACGAAATGCCGTCCGTTAAGGAACTTAACGGCGCGGTTTCGTCTATGAAAAAAGTTGCCGGCAGTATCGAAGGCATTGATCTTTCCGAGCTTTCAGGCGCAATCGCTTCATTAAAAGGCGTTATGGAAGGGGCTCCGGTTGCCGCTTCTCCCGCCGTACAGCAGATTGCTCCCGTTGTAAACACTGTTTCGGAAATCAGCGCCGCCGAGCTTTTGCGTCAGCTGTACGAAATTAAGACGGCAATCGGTAATGCTTCGTCTGCGGCGGTTAAGCGTGCGCAAACTATTTCCGAACTTGTAAACGATTATAAAAAGGTCACTTATGATGTTCACTCGCAATCCGCATCATACAAAGACAAGCTTAATTCGGTTTACGCATTTGTTAAGCGCCTTTCGGACAGCAACGAGCCGGACGCTATTGATTTAATAGACGCGACCAACGCCTTGATAGACGAATTGGGCGCCAAGCCGCTCAATAAGCAGTCGTTCAACGCCGTTGCGGAATTCTGTGCCGAGCGCGGCATGACCACCGTCACTTCGGCAATGCGCGAAAGCGCCGACCGTTTCTTCGGTTTGGTAAAAAAGATTTCGGACGCCAATGTCGATTCGTACGGCGATTACTTGCCCGATCTTGTTGCGGAAATCAACACTCTGCAAAACAACAAGTACGAGGCGGAAAACGCCGCCGCAGTGGGCGAGATTACTACGGCTTTACTCAACGAAAAGAGCGATAAAGCCGCCGTTAAGGATATGGTAGAACGGCTTGTGGAAATCACCGTTGCCGACGTGTTGGATTTGCCCGAAGCGGAAATGCCCAAGGCATACAAGCCCGCGCGTTCTGCCAACGACGAAACGATTTTCTCAAAGCTTGCCGACCTTAAAACAGCCGTCATGGACAGACCGCCTACGATTATTCCTACATCGGGTGACGGCGAATTGTCCATGGACGAGGCCGCACTGCAGCAAATACTGTATGCGGTAGATAACTTAAAGAACAAGCTGGAAGAATCTACCGGCAATTCCGACGTGCCCGAAGCGCTCGAGGAATTGCGCAACAATTATTTGGAAATAGCCAATCGCTTGGTTGATATTTCTGAAAAATTGCAAGAGCCTGCCGTTGCGGAACAGAGCGGCGAGACCGGCGGCGCCGAAATGTCGGAAGACGAGCGCCAGATAATGCTGGACGACCTCGGATACATCCGCGCCAAGCTGGACGATTACGAGGCTTTACTTAACAATATTGCCGATTTGCGCACCGATTTGGCTACGGCAGACGTAGGCGGCAGTGCGGAAGTTTCACAGGAGTTGGCGGAGCAGACCAGCACTCTTCTTGCTGACGTAACTTCACAGCTTGATAAGCTGTACGAAGACGTCACCAATGTAATACTCGAATCGGAAGCTAATATCATAGGCAAAATGGGCGACGGCGCCGGCATGGCCGATGTTATTGAAGTCGCCAAGGCGGACATCCTTGCCGAAACTCAGGCAATCAAGGATTCGCTTGCCGTTGTGTCCGATTCCGTAGTGATGTCGCCCATAACCGAAGCTTTGGAACAGCTTCGCACCGACGTAAATTCGTTTATGGATTTAACGGCGGCAAATACCGATGCCGCAGCTGCAGACAGACAGCGTTTGCTGGACGATATTGCGTTCTTGCGCGAACAGGCGGAGCTTGCGCTTTCGGAAGATCAGGCTCCCGAAGACGCGGCAGCGGCGCAGGAAAACGAAAAGGTAATACAATATCTTGACGAAATAGCGATGCGTGTGTCGCTTATCAACGACATCGCGGACAACGCTGCCGTAACAAAGGACGCTGTTGCGGCAATGGGCGACAGTATAGCCGCCGCAAGCGACAGTATAGCCGCTATCAACGACAATTTTGTCGCCGTCAACGACAACTTTACTGTAATCAACGACAATATAACCGCAATGAGCGAAAGCGTGGTCGAAGCACGTGATGCCGCTTATTCCGCTGTTGAAGCGTTGTCGCCCATAACCGAGCAGTTAAACAACATTCTTGAAAAGCTGGATACTCCGGCAACCGTAGAAGAATCCGTAGAGGTTGACAACAGCTATGTCGCCGACGACCTTGCCGGCATGCGCGAAAATATAAGCGCAATACTCGATACTCTTTCGCAAATGCCGTTATCGGAAGACGTTGTTGCCGCGCGCGACAATACGCTTTCCATACTCGACGCTATTGCGTTGTTACCTTTGTCGGAAGACGTTATGCTCATCCGCGATAACGTAAACGCATTGCTTGAGTCGGTCAATGCACTTACGGAAAGTATGTCGGCTTCGGCTCCCGAATCGGACAACAGTCAGGCGGTAGCAGACGAAATAACCGTTCTGCACGAGACAGTGGACGGCGCGGTCGAGGACCTTAAGCTGTTGCTGGACAGAATAGAGCAGTACGAGCAGACGGCTATTGCCAACAAGCAAGAGATTATAGATACCGTCAGCGGAATACGCGAAGAGATTCACATCAACACGCTTGACGAAGATATGTCCGCTTCGGGCATAGATGCGGAAACTCGCGATGCGCTTTTGGGCGAAATCGCCGAGATTCGCGAGCGTTTGAGCAATATAGAAAACGCCACTCAGTCTGTCAACGACGTAAGTGTCGCCGCTATAGAAAACGTTTCGGCGCAGATTGCCGACTTGCAGACGGCGCTTGAGTCCGGACTTGCAGGCGGTGCGGTAGCCGAGAGCGAAACAGCTCAGTTAGATCCGGAAACCATGCAGGTGCTTATTTCCGAGCTGACTGCAATTAAGGAAAAACTGGACGCTCCGTCCGAATACGATACGGTCGAGGAAATCCTGTCCTTGCGTGACGATATAAAGGCCGCGCGCATTGTAGATCAGGACGAGGTTTCCGGCGAGCTTGAATCCATAAAGAACGAACTTGCCGCTATTTCGTCAGGCAACATACTTGACGAGATTCGCGCTCTTCGCGAGGATATTGCCAATCTTCCCACAGGAGAAGGCGGTGTTCAGGCGACAGACGGCGAGGTCAATCTTGTGCTCAACGAGATTGTTTCGTTGCGCGACGAGGTGTTTGCGTTCAAGGACGAAGTGCTCAATGTTACTTCCGGTGTAGAGCGTGCGCCCGTACAGTCCGATTCTCAGGAAAACCCCGAAGAATACATGTCGGTATTGGACGAGATTACCGGATTGCGCGCCGATCAGAACGCGCTCAGCGAAAATATAGACGAGCTTAAAGAGCTTGTCAGCCGCAGAACAACCATAGCTAGCGCAGACGGCGAAGCCGTGCCCGCAAGCTCCGAGATAAACGTTGTTCTCGACGAAATAATCAATCTTAAAAACGACATAGACCGCATAGAAGAAGTTCTGGGCGGCGATAGGCTTAATGCCATTGCCGAACAGGTGGAAGAGATTCGCGCCGTCTTGGAAGAACGCGCGGTATCCGGCGGCGAAACCGAGACCGCAACTGTTGCGGCTACCGAAGCTGTTGTAGACCTTGCGCCCGTAATGGAGCAGTTGCAAACGGTTAACGACGCGCTGGAAGATATTCGTCTTGCGCAAAGTGTTGTCGTAGCGGAAAACGGCGGCGAAGTTTCGGGTTTGCTCGGGGAACGCCTTGACGGACTAAACGCCGAAATAGCCGAAATCAAAACCGCACTTGCAGGCATTGCGCCCGTAGATTACGCGGCGGAAATGGAGCAAATGCGTGCGGAGATCGAAGCGCTTCGCGCCGAAAACGCACAGCTCAGGGCGGACAGTACGGATATTCTTTCCGCGCAGATCGACGATCTTAAGGATACTATACGCGAGATGATGGCAGTAACGCCTATGGCTAAGGCGGAAGGCGACGCTTCGTATACTGCGTTTATAGACGAAATCCGCGAGCTTAAAGAGCAAGTTGCGGCGGTCGGCTCCGTGCAGACCACTGCCGGTCTCGACGAACAGACGATGCAGGAAATCCGCGATATGCTTGCCGCTCAGACCGAACAACACTTGCTGGCAGGAGAGCTCAGCGACATCCGCGACGAAATTGCTCAGCTTCGCTCACTCACTACCGTTGCGCAAGAAAGCGGCGGCAATGTGGAAGTTCAGGCTTTGCGTGACGAGCTGGCGGAAATCAAAGCAATGCTTTCTTCGCCCGACAGCCTGTTTGGCGTAGCCGAGGACGTAACCACAATCAAAGCCGATGTTCAGACGTTAAAGGATGAACCCGATCTCGGCGTAATGAGCGAGATTTTGGCATTGCGCGACGAGTTCCAGTCGTTGCGCGAACAGATAGAGGACGTAAAACGCATAGCCGGCAAGGCGGACAGCGAATCCAACGACTCTATCATGACGGAAGTTCAATCGCTCCGCGATCAGCTGTTTGCCATAAGCATGGCAAATGTCAACGATCCGGCTTCCGGCGAGTCAAATTACGAAAGCTACAACAATATTATTTTGGACGAGCTTGCTTCGCTCCGCGACCAGATAGCCACCGCCGGTTCGGCAAACGATATCGAAATGATAGCGGAAGAAGTCGCCGGACTCAGGGCCGCGCTTGACAAGCGCGAAGCGGCGTTGGACGCGCTTTCGGATAGAGTGTCCTTGTTGGATACGGACGGCAACGACAGAGTTTTGGACGAACTTGCCGCGTTGCGTGAAGACATGGTAAAACAGCGCGAAGCGGATATTTCCACGCTCAACTATATTTCGGAGATGACGCACCTGTTGGAACGTCAAAACCAGTCCAATCAAAACGCAGATACTAAGATCACCGACGAACTGGAAAAGCTTAAGGCGGAAATCGCCTCCAGTGATGCAGTGGCGGAAGAAGTAGCTAAGCTTCGCGAAGTAATGATGCAGTCGGGTCACGCTTCGGATAACGAAACAATCCTTGCCGAGCTTGCCGATCTCAGGGAAGAACTCGGCAGAGAAAAACCCAGTCAAGAAAACGCGCTTATACTCGACGCCATTGCGCGGCTCCGTGAAGAAATAACAATGCTTGCGGAACGCGAAGAAACGCGCGATATAAATTCCGATGCCGACCTTGCAGGCTCGCTGTCCGATTTGAAGGAACAGCTTAACGAGATAGCGGGTATTGTGGAACCCGAACAGCCCGCTCCCGCAAAGAAGCCCGCGGCTAATGAAGGAAAAAAACGCGGCAGAAAGCCCGCAACGCAAAAAAACTCCGCTAAGACGGGCGGAACGAGCACGGCTAGCGCCGGCACAGGAAAGGGCAAAAAGGGCGGTAAATCCACAAAGAAAAATGCCAAGCCCGAACCCAAAGTCGTACCCGTAGTCAAAGTTAAAGCACCCGCTGAAGAACCCCAGTACAGTGATTTGGAAGAGCTTATCGAACAGCAGGCGGGATTACTCGGCGGCGACGGCGAAATGGATTTAAATCCCATGATGACGGCGGACGCAATGGATTTGGCTGATAAGCTTGCCAAACAGGTTGCCAACAAGCTGATAATGGAACAGCTTGTGGAACAGTTGGGTGACGGCGGTGTAAGCGAAGAAAGAGTGGACGAGATTTTGCGCGATATATTGCCGCAAGAGTTCACCACCATAGCGGAAACGGAAGCTTCCGATAAGGTGCGCAGACTTGCCAACCAGCTTGTGCTTAACAAGCTTCGCTCAAGGCTGAACGGCAACAGGTCGGACGACGACGAATAATCAAAATAAAAAAGCGCGATATTATATCGCGCTTTTTCTTATACAATTTTTTGGGAGTTGTCGTTATGAAAGTAACGTGCATTAACGGCAGTGCGCGCAACAACGGGAGTTGCGCCTACTTAATTGACAGCTTTATAAAAGGATTAAATTGCAATAATGCCGATGTTGTAAAATATAACGTGGGCGAAGTCGATTTGCATTTTTGTAAGGGCTGTAAAATGTGCTATGTCGACGGGCAATGCATACAGGACGACGATGTAAAGAATATAGTTACTGATATTTTATCGTCCGACATAGTAGTTATTGCTTGCCCGTCTTATTGGGCAGACGTACCCGCGCAAATCAAAACGCTGTTTGACAGAACAACGCCGTACGGGGACACCAACAAAAACAGGATTATGTCGGCGCAAAAAAGCATTAAGGGGATAGCAATAGCCGTGCGTGCAGGTGTAAGGGAGCAAGAGAATGAACTTATTTTAAACTCCATAGAACACTACTTCGGGCATTTAGGTATAAATACGGTAAAACGTATTTCCGTAACGCAAACCGATACATTAGACGACTTAACAACCAACCACTGTGACGTGATCAAACAAATTATCGAACTGGAAAAAGCTTTGTCGTCCGACTAAAAAGTAAAAGAAAAAATTAAACGAAAAATCAGTGCAATTATGTAAATCATTTTTGCACCTTTTCTGTTTGCGCGGAATAGATAATACAGAAATAATATCTTGATAACAGCGGCAAAGCACTTGCACGCCGGAGCTTGCGTACACATATACTAAAAAAGAAGTCAGAGGGTAGTGTATGCAAAAACTAACAGTACAAGGCGGTGTTCCGCTCAACGGGGAAGTCACCGTTCAGACGGCAAAGAACGCGGCGCTCCCTATAATTGCGGCGTGTATACTCACGGATGAACCTATAATCATAAAAAAGTGTCCGCACTTAAAGGACATTGACGCAATGCTAAATATTATGCGACATTTAGGTTGCAGTGCGGAGTTTGAAGGCGACAATCTTCATGTCTGTTGCCATGACGTCTCGTTAAACGTCATAAACGCCGATTTAACGGGCAAACTGCGTTCGTCCATATTTATACTGGGGTCCATTCTTTCGCGTTGCAGACGGGCATACATAAGCCATCCCGGGGGATGTGAGATAGGACTTCGCCCCATAGATTTACATATTTCCGGACTGAAAGGTTTGTCGGTAAAAATAGAAGACGAGAGCGGAGTCATATGTTGCGACGGCACCGACATGAAAAGCGCCGTTGTCAACCTTGACTTTGCGTCCGTGGGCGCAACCGAAAATTTGATGATGGCAGGCGCACTTTTGGATGGTGAAACAGTAATTGTAAACGCCGCAAGGGAGCCGGAAATTGTCGATCTTGCCGGATTTATAAACGCCATGGGTGGCAAGGTGTCGGGCGCAGGCGGATCGATCATTCGCGTTACCGGCGTAAAAAAACTTCACGGCTGTACGTATACGCCAATACCGGACAGGATTTGCGCAGGGACTTACCTTGCCGCAGTTGCGGCTACCGGCGGTTGCGTCAGCGTAAAAAATATTGTACCCGAGCATCTATTCGGAATAACGGAACGATTAAAAAAGACGGGTGCAAAACTTTACTTAAAGGGCGGCTCGGTGCGCATTTGCGCGGTCGGCAGACCAAAGGCCATACATAAGCTGGAGACAAACGTCTATCCCGCATTCCCGACGGATATGCAGCCGCAGTTTTGCGCAATGCTGGCGCGCGCCAACGGCAGTTCCGTAATAGTGGAAAACCTGTTTGAAAATCGATTCGGTTATACTACCGAGCTTGTCAAGATGGGCGCCAACATTACGGTCAAGGATAGGATAGCGGTTGTGGCGGGCGTACCAAAGCTTCACGGCGCGGCGGTAAAGGCATGCGATCTTCGCGGCGGTGCGGCGCTTGTTATTGCCGCATTGTCCGCCGAAGGCAAGACTGAAATATACGGCACGGAGCATATCGACCGCGGTTACGAAAATATAGAACGATCTTTTGCCGCACTGGGCGGAAATATAATCAGAACGGAAGTCGAATAATTAAAAATTACAAATGATGACATTACTTCTTCGTTAAAAGAAGTAATTCGTTTTATTGACAAAAATAGTTATATATGATATAAAAAACATATATCTTTTTATTTTTTGGAGATAAAATGGAAGAAAAAAAGTCTTGGAAAAAACTGTTGCTGATTATGGCCGCAATAGTGATATTTGCGTTTGGAGCATTTGCGCTGTCGGCTTGTTCGGATGATAATACAGACAGCGATAACGACGACGATGACAGCACATTCACGGCCGGTCTGCAATTCTTTGAGATTTATGAAGACGAAACTGTCGTTGCGTATTCAGTCAATATTGGCAAAGCGCAAGACAACGATATTGTAATACCCGCATACTACAAAAAGAAGCCTGTGACGCGCATCGCAGGAAGTGCATTCAGGGATTGCAGCAGTTTAACAAGCATAGTGATACCGGATACGGTCACGGAAATCGGAGAAAGTGCATTTCGCGGTTGCAGCAGCTTGGAAAGCATAGTGTTGCCAAATTCTTTAACGGCTATCGAGCGCGAGGTTTTTCGCGGTTGCACCGGTTTGACAAGCGTTGTGATACCCGATTCGGTCACGGTTATAAAGTATGATGCTTTTGCCGATTGCAGCGGTTTGACAAGCATTACAATAGGCAGCGGTGTGGAACGTGTGCAATCTGACGCGTTTTCGGGCTGTACAAAGCTTATACAAACTGAAAACAGTGTGCAATATGTAGACAAATGGGTTATAGGTTGTGACAATTCGGTTGACGCGGTCGAATTGCGTACAGATACTGTCGGATTGGCGTCTTGGGCGCTTTCGAGTTGTAGCTTCACTAGCATAAAACTGTCCGATTCGCTCAAGTTTATCGGGGAAAGAGCTTTTGCTCATTGCGGACGTGTAAAAAGCTTGGAAATACCGAAAAGCGTTAAAAGCATTGACTGGGGTGCATTCATTGATTTCCCTTCGGTGGAGAGCATTACCGTCCAAAGCGGGAACACCTTCTATCACAGCAGCGGTAATTGCTTGATAGAAACAGACAGCAAAACTCTTATTGCAGTCGCCGAGAAAAACTTTGTTTTGCCTACCGACGGCAGTATTGCAATCATCGCCGACGACGTATTTTACTTCTTTGATAAAATGGAAAGTATAGTCATACCTGACGGCGTGACGAGCATAGGGCGTCAAGCATTCCATAATTGTCTCAACTTAAAGACTGTTGAGATACCCGATACGGTCACATACATAGGCGCTTACGCATTTGAAAACTGCAAAAGCCTAACGAGCATAACGATACCAAGCGGTGTACATCATATCGACACTCGCACATTTTACCATTGCAGCGGCTTAACAAGCATAGTCATATCAAACGGGCTGACGAGAATTGGTAATGAGGTTTTTGAAGGGTGCGAAAACTTAGTAAGCATAACCATACCGAAAAGCGTGACGACTATTTGGTATAAAGCGTTGGGTGAATGTGGTAGTTTAACCGATATCGTATTTGGAGGCACAAAGGAAGAGTGGTTGGCTATTGACAAAGAGGACGGTTGGGACCGGAACTCAGGCGAATACACTATTACTTGCACTGACGGCACTATTGCAAAAGGCGAAAACTGATTTACAAATCGATTAAACTAAAAGCGCGGTAGAAATCAATCTACCGCGCTTTTTACTGAGATTGAAAATCGTGGTTGCATACAACAATCACAAAAACGGAAATCGAATTAAAATTTTCTTACTAACTTCTTTTTTAAAATAAGTAAGTACTTGATTTTTGTGATATTGTTTGTTATACTTATTGTGTATGCGTAACAAAAAGTTGATTGTATTATTGATAGTGGTGTTGGTGCTGGTATTACTGGTTATTACTTGCGGCGCCACTTTTCTTGTTAGGCATGTGGACGCATACAGTTACTACGACCATCCGCAGATAGAGCAGTACGACAAAAACGTGATTAAAGCGGCAGGCGTAAAGAAAAACAGTTCCATGTTCTTTGTGGACGAGGCGGAAATCAAGCGAAAGGTGGAAAAGGCGTATCCCGACGTAGGTGTTATCAATATTAAGCGCAGTTTCCCCGACAAAGTTACAATAAACTACGTTATTTACGAAAAATCGTTCCAGTACAAAAGCGGCGATAAGTATTATCAATGTTATTCGTCAGGCAGGATAGGCAGTGTGTCCGACACGCAGCTTGCGGGGTATTTCACCGTCAAGCCCGCCGCGGCGACTTCCGAAAAAATAGGCGATTACTTCCAAAACAGCAACGGCAAGGACCGTAAATACGTAGATACAATTATCAAGTTTTTGCGCCAAAAGGGCATGATTGATTTTCAGATTGTCCAGTTTATAAACTTTATAGATTTCAGGCGTGCGGGCTATGTTTACATTCGCACCAATGCGGGCTGTTCTATCGAGATACATGATAACGGTGCAAGCTTTACCGATATGTTAGAGCGCGGATTTGCCGTGTATGCTCAGCCCGAGCTTGCCAGCGTAACGCAAACGTGCGGACTTATAAAGGTCTATCCCAATCTCAGTCAAGGTGCGACCGACCCTGTTCGCAGTGTTTATCTTAAGCCCAACGAGTCGAAGGACGAAGGCAACATCTACACCGACGACGGCTATTACGCACGGCATTACGACGCCGTAACGCAAGGCGCGTAAATCAACGATTTTTATACTGTACACTTGACAAGCTACCATATGTAGTGTATAATCACAATGGTAGTATAAAATAGGGGTTATGTCTTGAAACAAAGCGTTGCAATTTTAGATTTCGGCACAAGCAAGATAACTGTACTTATCGGTAGCCGCGGCATAAACGACACGATAAACCTTGACGGTATCGGTGTTTGCGAGTATGCCGGTTTTGCGTGCGGACAATGGTTGGATAGAGAAAAGCTGTCGCACTGCATCGGACAAGCTATCGACAGCGCTTGTTCGCGTGCGCGGCATAAAATAGACAAGCTGTATGTAGGCGTGCCCAATGATTTTTCCAAATGCTATGTTGCGGATGTGAGTATTTCTCTCAACAAAAAGCGCAGGGTGACGGAAAAGGACGTACAGGCGCTTTTGGATACGGGTAATACGTTTGACGATCCAGAAAGAACGGTCATAAATATGCAGCCCATATACTACACCTTGGACAACGAGCACAAGCTGATAGAGCCTGTGGGCATGATGTCCACTAAGCTGAACGGCAGCATATCGTACATACTGGCGCGTAACGACTTTATATCGGACGTAACCGCTGCGGCAAGCCTTGCGGAAATCGACGACGTGGAATTCCTTTCGACAAGCCTTGCGGAGCTTATATTGTTGTTTGACGACTTTAAGCGCGATAAATGCGTTATGCTCGCGGACGTGGGCGCACTCGGCACGGCGCTAACCATAGGCAGGGGCGACGGCATTTGTGTGCAAAACTATTTTCCGTGGGGTGGAATGCGAATTACCGACGCGCTCTCGCAAAAGTTCGGTATCCCCACAAAGCAGGCGGAACTCCTTAAACGCAAGGTGATTTTATCGCTGGAGCCCGATTTTGTTCCGCCCGCCGACGAAGAGTTGCCGCCCGTAGTTCAGACCGAATACGAGATAGAAGTAAACAACGAGATAAAGCGCTTTGACGTTGCGGAAACAAACTTGGTGGTGCGGCTGGAGATAGAAAGCTTTGCTAGATACGTGCAAAAAGCGCTTAAAATGTGCGGATACGACTATCCCGAATATACGCCGCTTTCCGTCACCGGCGGCGGACTTATGACAATGCGCGGCGCCGTGGAATATTTGTCGGAATGTCTTGCGCACGAGGTGGAAGCGGTTAAGCCCATTCAGCCAATGCTGGACAGTCCGCAGCTGCAATCCGCGCTCGGCATACTCAACATGGTACTATTAAGCAACCCGATAGACGGCGGCATGATAAACAGATTTAAACGTTGGTTTTCAAAACGTAAACAAAAGGAGTAACGGATTATGCAAGACTTTCAAAACGGCGCGAATTTTATGGACGGTGATGTCAATTCGCCTGTAAAGGTAATGATAGTCGGCGTTGGCGGCGGTGGCAGCAACGCTGTTGATAATATGATTGAAGCGAATGTAAAAGTCAACGTGTTTATGGCGATTAACACCGATAAGCAGGCGCTTCGCATATCCAAGGCTACGCGCAGAGTGCAGATCGGCTCTACCATAACAAAGGGTTACGGCGCGGGTGCAAATCCCGAAAAAGGCAGACTTGCCGCGGAAGAATGCCGCGAAACGCTGACTAAACTCATCAAAGACATGGATTTGGTGTTTATTACCGCAGGTATGGGCGGCGGAACGGGTACAGGTGCCGCGCCGGTAATTGCGGAAATCGCGCATAACTTGGACAAGCTCGTAGTGGCGTTTGTGACAACTCCTTTCAAGTTTGAAGGCGAAGTGCGCATGCGCAACGCAATGGAAGGGATTGCCAACCTGCGCAAGTTTGTGGACTCTATTATTATAGTGCCCAACGAGCGGCTTGCGTCCGTTGCAAAAGACTTGACAACGCAGGAAGCGTTTAAGTATGCGGACGACATCTTGCGTCAGGGCGTTCAGGCATTGACCGATATCATCGTCAACCCCGGCAAAATCAACGTCGACTTTGCCGATATACATACAATACTGGAAAACGGCGGCGACGCTATTATGGCAATAGGCAGAGCCAGCGGCACCAACCGCGCCGTAGAAGCTGTTAAGCGCGCCGTAAACAACACCGTGCTCGACACTTCCATAGAAGGCGCGACCCGTGCGATTGTTCAGGTAGAAGGCAGAGAAGTAAAGATGAACGAGGTGTCGCAGGCCGTGGAGCTTGTGCGCGACATTTGCGCCAAGGAAGCCAATATAGTATTCGGCCATGCTATAGTGCCCGAACTTAAGGATCAGCTTCAGGTTACCATTATAGCAACGGGTTTTAACAAGACGGCACGTCAGCAACAGCCTCAGCCGCAGACCATAGTGCCCATTCAGCCCACAATGCAACCGCCGCAACAGCCTGCCATGCAGCAGCCGATGCAACACTCCGCACCCGCGCAACCGCCGCAAGGGCAAAACAATGTGCCGCCGCTGTTTGCTCAGCAGTACCGTCAGACTGCGCCGTCCGCCGCGGACGACGGCTACGTCAGCTTAGACGACGACAGCGAACAGACTTGGCTGGACAGACTGAGAAAACGCAAATAACAAGAATAGATTTTTATTAAAACAAATATAGTACAAAAACGACTGTCGCTCAAAGTGGCAGTCTTTTTTTGTGCGAAAAATAGCAAATTTCCTTTTGACAAAAAAGCCTTTAAATTGTTAAAAAGCGTAAACCGATTCGACATAATGGTAAAGACAACGCAAAAAGTATTTGCTACAATGTGGGCATGTATATCGAGTTTGTCATTGTCGATAATTTTATGCTGACATATCTTGCCGGCGCGCTCGCGGCAAGACTGTGCCACATTAAAGCAAGGGTATGGCGGCTTATTGTGGCGTCTACAGTGGGCACTGCGGTTGCGGTGTTTTATCCGTTTATCGTCAGCATATGGCTATCGCTTGCCGTCAAGCTGGGCTTGTGGGTGATTTTGAGCATTATCATGTATATAAAAACGCCGCGCTGTTGTGTATCGGCGGTGGTGTTTTTAGGCTGCACGTTTGCACTCGGCGGCGCATGTTATGCCGTGGAGCTGTGCTTGTGCGGCGGAAAAAACGTGACCGAGTTTGTAATGAAGTACCCGATATTTTTGGTGATGTCGTGCGGCGTAATCGTGTACATAGGCGGGCGGTATTGCATAAGGCGGCTTCGCGTGCCGCGCGTAAGGGCGCCGTACGAGTACGGAACGGAAGTTTCGGTTTTTGACACAACAATCAAGTTTGCGGCGTTTCTGGATACGGGCAACTGCGTATTCGACGCGCGGAGCGGCCTTCCCGTAATCATAACCGATATAGAACGTTTTACGGACAAGCTGGACGGAATGGCGGCGGTAAAATTTGCCAAAGTGTTGCCCACGCTTCGCACGATAACAGCGTCTACGCCGGCGGGCACGGCGGTGATTTACTTGGTGCAACCGAATGAGATAACGGTCTATTCGGACAGGCAGTGGCATAAAATAAATGCAATGGTAGGACTTATCGGCGACGGCAGGCGTTTTTCCGATACGCACGAAATGCTGTTGTGTCCTGCGGCAATGACGGAGGTAGTATGATATTAAATGCGATACTTGCGGCAATAAAGCGCGCATTGCAGCGCACCGACTGCGATCTGGAGTACATAACTTCCGGCGACGGGCTTCCGCACCCGCTTTTGCCGCAGGAGGAGGCGGACGCCATCGCTCGGCTAAAGACCGACCCGACCGTAAAAGCACTGCTCATAGAGCATAATCTAAGGCTTGTGGTGTACATTGCGCGCAAGTTTGACAACACCGGCGTGGATTTGGAAGATTTGATTTCTATAGGCACTGTGGGGCTTATAAAGGCGGTCAACTCGTTTGACTCGGACAAGAATATCAAACTTGCCACGTATGCTTCACGATGCATAGAAAACGAGATACTCATGCACCTAAGGCGCGTTGTGCGGCTTCGCTCCGAAGTGTCGCTGGACGAGCCTTTAAACGTGGACGCAGACGGCAACGAGCTTGTAATGGCGGACATCTTGGGCACCGACCCCGACTCGGTGGGCAAGGAGCTGGAAAACGAAGCGGAATGCAGACTGCTTAACGAAGCGTTACAGCGGCTTAACAGCCGCGAGCGCGTAATTATGCAAATGCGTTTCGGGCTGGGCGGAAAAAGCGAAAAGACCCAAAAGGAAGTCGCCGACCTTTTGGGCATATCGCAGTCATATATATCGCGTCTGGAAAAAAAGATAATCTACAGGCTTAAAAAGGATATTTCCAAAGCATTGCAAATATAGTAGTCAGCGTCACGTCACTTTGTTGTGAATGGCGGCAATGGCGGTTTTTTCAAGGCGGGATACTTGCGCTTGAGAAATGCCTATTTCCTTGCTCACTTCCATTTGCGTTTTACCGTCGTAAAAGCGCATCATCAATATTTTGCGCTCGCGCTCGGATAAATGCTCTATGGCGTCGTCTATATCTATTTTGCTAAGTCTGTTTTCGTCCGTGCTGTCCGAAAGCTGATCCATTACCAAAACGGTATCTTCGCCGTCGTGGTACACAGGCTCAAACAACGATACGGGATCGGAAATTCCGTCAAGCGCGTAAACTACGTCGGACACCGGTATGTTAAGCGCGGCGGCAATGTCGTCTAAGGTTGCGGTGTCGCCGGTTTCGTGTTCTATTTGTTGGCGCGCCTGCAGGGCGTGGTATGCGGTGTCGCGCACCGACCGCGAAACGCGAAGGGGCGAGCAGTCACGCAAGTATCTTCGTATTTCGCCTATAATCATGGGCACGGCGTAGGTGGAAAAGCGTAGGTTGTACGATACGTTAAAGTTTTCCATAGCTTTAATCAGACCGATACAGCCGACTTGAAAGATGTCGTCCACGCTCTGTTTTTTTGCCGCAAACCGCTGTGTTACCGAAAGGACAAGCCTAAGGTTTGCCATTACAAACATATCTCTTGCACTTTCGTCGCCGTTTTGTGCCTTTACTATGAGCTCCATCATTTCTTCGTGTTTGAGCTTTGGCAGGGTGGAAGTGTCAAGTCCGCAAATATCAACGCGTGTTTTCATAGGTGCACCTCATTTGTTATCGTGTCAAATGTAAGTTTGGCGCATTAGTCTATGCGGTATGCGCTTTTTTGATTTCGGAGTGCGCGAATAGTGTCGCGCTCGGTCGAAAAAATAATTCATGCACAAAAAAGTAATAGCAAAACGCGCCGTAACCGCATATACAAATGCTATGGAAAACGAAATGACATATTGCGAACTCAAGCGCCGCGAGGTTATAAACGGCAGTGACGGACGAAGAATGGGGCATATTATAGACCTTATTTTTTCGGTGGAAAGCGGCAAGATCAAAGGTATTATCCTGCCGTACGGCAAGCGTGGCATTTTTGGCAAATCTCAGGATTTGTTTGTGCCGTGGCAGTGCATCCAAAAGATCGGCGAGGACGTGATACTTGTGGAAATTCACGATCTGTCCGGCGGTGCGCCAACTTGCGTGCCCGCGCCAAAGCCCGAATGTTTGCCTTCGCCCAAAAAGAAGGGCGGCAACGGCAAAGGCTGTGACGGACAGTGCGAAAAGTGCATGCTGTTTGACTGTGCCGAACGCTGGGGCGCCGCCGAGCCTGCCACATAAACGTATAATATTGCGCTCAACAACTGGACAATACGGCAAAAGTGTGATATAATTAAATAAGCAAGCGCAGAAATAAATTTTCGATTTTGACTATGGCTTAGAAATCGAAGAACCAATCTGTGATTGTGATAATAACCAATCGCAATTACGGAAAGAATTTTTTGATATTAGCTAATAGCTGAGAAATCGAAGAGCCAATCTGTGATTGCATATTTACAAGAGGAAATACGTATTATGAAGTGTATCTATTGCGGAAACGCCGAAAGCAAGGTTGTAGATTCGCGCTCCACCGATGAGGGCAACAGCATCCGCCGCCGCCGCGAATGTTTGCAGTGCGGCAAGCGTTTTACAACATACGAGGTGATAGAATCCACGCCGGTGCTTGTTGTCAAGCATGACGGAACGCGTCAGCAGTTTGATTCGCACAAGATCAAGGCGGGCATTATCAAGGCTTGCGAAAAGCGCCCCGTTGCCATACGCGATATCGACGCTTTGGTCACCTCGGTGGAAAAGCAGGTTTACAACTCGCTCGAACAGGAAATCTCGTCCAAAAAGATAGGCGAGCTTGTTATGGAAGGACTTAAGGAACTCGACCAAATCGCTTATGTGCGGTTTGCTTCGGTGTACCGTGACTTCCGCGACGTAACCTCGTTTATCGAATTTATCAACGCATTCAAGTAGGGAGTATGACGCTTTTCGATTGCTCGGTGGGTAGTAGCGGCACGGTTGTTCAGATAGGCGGTTCGGCTTACACGCATAGGCGGCTTGTCGATTTGGGGCTAACGGGTGCGTCCTACCGCGTTCGGGCAAGAAACGCAAATTCCGTGCTTGTGGATTTCGGGTCGGTATCCTGCGTAATTCGGTCGGACATTGCCGCAAATATAAAGATACTCGAAAGGTGATATGAGACTTGCGTTATGCGGCAATCCGAACGTAGGCAAAACAACGCTGTTTAACAGGTTAACTCGGTCGGACGAGCCTGTAGGCAACTGGCACGGTGTTACTGTGGACGTGCGCACCAAAAAGTCGGGGCGCGGCGTGTATATATCAGATCTCCCCGGGGCGTATTCGCTTTCCGCGCGCACGGCGGAGGAAGAGATTACGCGCGATAATATTCTGTTCGGCGACTACGACGTTATTGTTTACGTTGCGGAAGTGAACAACTTGCGGCGCAACCTGTATATGTTTATGCAGCTTGCGGAGCTGAACAAAAACGTAGCGCTTGTCGTCAACATGATGGACGAGGCGCGTGGAAAGGTTGATTTAAACTTATTGTCGAAGCGGTTGGGCGTGCCGGTCGTCGGTACGTCAGTAAAGGACAAAAACCAAAAAGCGGCTTTGATCGGTGCGGCGGAGAAGGCGATAAGCAAAAAGCCGTTTGCCCCCGATTACGTAAACGATCCTGCAGTCAAAAAAGCCGTAGCGGATATGCGCGGCAAAAAAGTATCGGAGCTAACCGAAGCATTTGTCGCGCTCAAGATTATGGAGCGCGATGAGTTTATAGCGGAAAAGGCAGGGTACAATCAACCGGAATGCAATGCGTGCGTCGGGTGTTCATGCAATACCGATTTACCCGCAAGACTGCGGTACGGATATATAGATAAAATACTTTCCGGAGTGGTGGAAAGAACGTCTGTTCCGCAAAGCACATTAAAAATAGATAAAGTTGCGCTCGGGCGTTTTGCTTTGCCGGTGTTTTTGCTGGTAATGTCGGCGGTGTTTGTCATTACGTTTGAGCTGGGCAAGCCTATATCCAATCTTTTGTCAAGCCTTATCGAGCGAGCGCAAGGCTTGGTTTTGCAGGCCGACATGTCGCCGTGGGTCAGTTCGCTTTTGGCGGACGGCATTGTAGGCGGCGTGGGCGCAGTGCTCGCGTTTTTGCCGCAGGTGGTGCTTATATTTTTGCTGACCGCGCTGTTGCAGGACAGCGGATATATGAGCCGCGTTGCCTTCCTTACGGACGGTTTTTTCAAAAAGTTCGGGCTAAACGGCAGGGCGGCGTTTTCGGTAGTGCTGGGACTGGGGTGCTCCGCAACAGCGGTGCTGTCCACTCGCGGAATATCGGGCGAAGGCGTGCGCCGCAGAGCCGCTCTAGCAACTCCGTTTTGTCCGTGCAGTGCGCGGCTTGCCGTATTCACCGCGATTTCGGCGTACTTCGGACTGTCAGGATTTGCGGTGGCGGCCATGTACATTTTGGGCTTGGGCGCGGCGCTCGTCGTGCTAAAGGTGATGCAAGCTTTTCGGCATGAGCGTTGCGACGACGAGTTTATTATGGAAATGCCGCCGTACCGCGTGCCGCGCGCAAAGCGTGTGCTGAGCGTGGTGTGGCACAATGTCCTTTCGTTTCTGTCGCGCGTAGGGTCGGTTGTACTGGGCGTCGGCATAATAATGTGGGTGCTATGCAACTTTTCGGTTTCGAGCGGGTTTACCGGCGGGGTGGAAAACAGCATTATGTGCACGCTGTGTTCGATTATAGCGCCGGTATTTACTCCGCTGGGATTCGGGTCGTGGCGTGCGACTGCGGCGCTTATGTCCGGCGTTGCGGCAAAGGAAACGGTGGTATCGGTAATAGGCTCGCTCGGCGGCATGACCGCGGTATTTGACAGCACTGCCGCATCGGTATCGTTTATGATATTCACAAGCCTTTATGTGCCGTGCGTTGCTACGCTTTCCGCAATCGCAAAGGAAAACGGGGTAAAAAGCGCAATGCTATCCGTTGCCGTCCACACGCTTGTGGCGTACCTAGCGTCATTTTTGTACTACCGATCGGCGTTATGGTATGCGGCGGACAAATTTTGGCTATTTACGGTATGGGCGTGCGTTGCGGCAGTAATTGCAGTGGTGGCGGCAGTGCATATAATCAAGGTTCGCCGCACTGGGTCTAGGCGTGTTAAAACATAATCAATCGGAGAAAAACACATGGGAAAGAAATACGAGTTTAAGGCAAGCAAGACAGAGCGGCTTTCCGCATTTTTGGCGAGCAACGTCCCCGCGCTTTCTTCGTCCAAGGCGGATATGCTTATAAAATGCGGTGAGGTGCGCGTAAATGGGGTTAAAACCAAAGCTAATGCACTGCTTGCTTGCGGAGATACGGTGAGTATTTTCGTGCCGGACGCAGTAAATAAAAACGCCGTAGCGGTGCCTGTCGTTTACGAAGACGATAATATAGTGATTTTCGATAAGCCCAAGCGCACCGCTTACGACGCGCTTCCGCAGTTATACAATGCGCCGCTTTTTGCCGTGCACAGACTGGACACTAACACGACGGGATTGATTGTTTTTGCCAAAACTGAAAAAGCCATGAAGGAACTGTCCGACGCCTTTAAGGAGCGGCGGGTTAAAAAGGTGTACGAAGCGGCGGTGCTTCCCGCGCCCGAATCGGACGGCGAAACGCTTACCGCTTACACAAAGTTATTGAACGACCGCAATCTCGCGCTTGTGTCGGACAAGCCCAAAAACGGTTACAAAACGATGATAACCGAATACACCGTCATTAGGCGGATAGGCGACGCGGCGATATTAAGGGTTTTTCCGCACACGGGCAGGACGCACCAGATACGCGCACACCTAAGCTTTATAGGCTGTCCGATAATCGGCGAGCACAAGTACGGCATTAAAGGCAACGCTGCGTTGCAAGGCGCGCCCGACACACAAATGCTTGCCGCGGTCGAACTTGAGTTTACGGGACTTAAAGGCGGACTGGAATATCTTAACGAAAAAACGTTTACGGTAAGCAGCGGGTTTGACGTAACGTTTTTGCTAAGCGCATATTGCTAAAAGTACCGCCTAAAATGTATTGACAAATCGCGACAAATGCTGTAAAATGTTATTATGATAGCAAAAGACATAAAAGGCGAGGCACGTAGAAAACTCGCGCTCAATATGCACCAAGCGATAATCGTATACACAGTAGAGTTTACGATTTTTATTACTTTAATCGCACTCGTGGTAATGTCATGCGTCACGATGGGCGCGGCAATAAGCAATGTCGCGGCTATTGTGATGATTTGTTACGGTTCGATTTTGCTCATTATAGCTATTGTGGGCGCCGGCATGGTCAACTTTGCCATGACCGATTTTTACTTGGTTTCGTACAGGTGTCAGCCGTATAACATAAGGCGGCTTGGCGAGACTATTGCACGCAGTAATATAACCAAAGTTTTGCTAATTAGCCTAAAACGCACGCTTTTGGGCCTTTTGCTGTTGTTGTGCCTGATAGTGCCGGGGGTGATTTATCTTATCCGCACGTCTATGGCGTCCTTCCTTTTGATAGCAAATCCCAAGATGAAGCCTTCCGCCGCGCTGACCGCGTCCGGCAAGGTAATGAGCGGCAAGACGGGCACATATTTTTCGCTGTGCATGTCGCTTTTCGGCTGGTATCTTTTGGGCATAATAACGCTGGGACTGGGCTTTATATTTATTTCGCCCTATCTCAATATGGTAAAGACCGAATATTACAAGCGCAACCTGCAAGGCGACAAGGGTGTATATGCAGTGCAGCCTCAGGCTACGGCCGCGCCTTATGCGCAAGCCCCCATGGGCATGCAGCAACAGGGCATGGGTCAGCAAGCCATGCAGCAACAGGCTATGCAACAGCAAGCTATGCAGCAACAAATCCCGCAGGAGCCCGCAGGGCCCGCGCCGATCGACGCTTTGGCGCAAGACGACGTTATGGATATGAACGCCGCCATACATGATTTTGGCGGGGACGTGACGGACGTGCCGGAAGTTCCGCTTTCGACTCCCACCGGCAAAAAGGACAAAGGCAAATTGACGCGCGAGGAAAAGAAGCTCGCCAAGGAAGCAGCCAAACAGGATGCCAAGTCGCATAAAGACGGCGGTATTGTGGAGACCGAGCGCATACTGTCCACTCAGGAGATCAACTCCGTCGGGCAAGGTGCGCAAGTCAATTATTTTGATATAAATTCCGATGGCGGCGTGTCCGACTTTGACGACGACTTTGGAGTAACGCCGATTACGGTTGACGACGGGACAGCTCAAGCCCAACCTATTGTGCAAGAAGCCAATGCTGAACAGGTAATCAGCGACAGCGAGTTTGACGAGTTTTTGCGCGATTTCGATTCGGGCGCGCAGGGTGGAATTTCGGATGACGAATTCAAGCCGGAGATTATTCCGGACGAATTTCAACCGGAAGTTATTCACGATGAGTTTCAGCCCGAAGTTATTCCGGACGAGTTTCAACCGGAAGTTATTCCTTTGGACGATGAACCGTTAAATAACGCGCAAAAAGCAGATACTACATCTGCCGCTTCCGCTACACCTCAAAGCGCGGCGGACAGGCGCAAGGCTGCGGAAGAGCGAATCGAACGCGATCGCCGTGCGGCGGCGGATAGATTGGCAAATCAACGCCCGCACAGTACAAGCGATTTATCCGAGCGCGCGGAACGCATAAGGCGGGAGCGCGAAGAACGTCTGAAAAACCAAAATCCCAAGAATTAGTAGAGTAGGTAATTTTGAAGAACAAGCGTAGTTATTCACTAACCGCCAAAGAACGCAAGCAAAAGCGCATGGCGGAACAAAACAAAAGAGCGTCCGATTCATCGGTTTCAAAGTCAATGCCGAAAAACGAAGCAAAGCCGGTGTTGAGTGCGGAAGCGCAAATGGTACGGTCGCAAAAGCGGTTTAAGCGCTCTGCAATTATAGTAGGGTGCGTTATTGCCGTTGCAATAATACTCATTATTGCCGCGCTGATTGCGCCGGTAATCATGTACACTATCAACCCTTACCGCGGTTACGATGACGTAATAGCAAGATTCCGACTGTCCAACGGAATGGAGTTGGAGTTTGTAATAGAAGAAGACGAGTACGACACCGTAGCAACCAACTTTATTTTTTTGGCGAACAATAAATATTTTGACAACACCGTGTTTTACGACGCTCAGGGCGGCTGGCTCAGGTTTGGCGGATACGTAGATCAGCCGTTATCCACCAGCGTTTCGTCGTTTGACAGAACCAATCATCGCGGAGACAGTGTCGATTATTGCAAAAAATTTTCCGCACTGCCCAACAATCGTTTTAACAACGCGACGGATAAGTTTGGGTACAGGTTGCGCGTGGACACTAAAGACACGGCGGAAACTCTTGTACGGCAATTAGGCACGCTCACGTTTAGGACGGACACGTCTACGGAGTTCCAGTTCTTTTACGGAGACTATGAAGAGACCGTACCAAACAACATCAACAATCTGACCTGCGCAAGGCTTGGTCATGCGTTAAACGACAAGACTATAAAAAACATTATGTCCATCCGTTCGACTGCGGCGCTTAATACTCATCTCAGCTCGGACGGATATTTGTGGAAACCGCCTACGCCCAATATAAGGATAGAAAGCGTAAGGATATACAATCTTGACAATTCAAAGTGGGCTAATTTTGACTTTTTAAAATACTTGAGCGGCAAAGATAAAAACGGCAACCAGCGCTATATAAGTTGGTACGGAAAGAATTAGTAAAATAATCGGCACGGAATGAAACTTCCGTGCCTTTTTGTTGTGTATAGTTTGCGGCGGAACCGGCAATAATCAAGTGTATGATTATAGGACTTGTATTGTTGGGGCTAGTAGCCGTATTGTTGTTTTTCGGCATAGCCGAACGCGTATTCAAAAGCTTCGGCGTGGCTGTGTGGCTGGCGTTTGTAATGATAGGCGTGCTCATCGGGTGCGCGTTTATTCCCACGTTCACCGTCGGTGCGGTGGAGTTTAACGTAGCGGGCTTTTTTGCGCCGCTGTTGTTTGCCGCCGTGTTTTTTGCACTGGCGTTTAGACTGCGAGAAGTGCGCAAGGGCTTGGTGGTAACGGCGGTCACGGCGGCGCTTTTTATTTCCGTATGGCTGCTTGTCGCGCCCATAACGTCTGCAACGGTATGCGTGATAATAATCGGCTTTTTGTGCGGTGCTGTGGATTACTTGGTGGGCAAAACCAAGATTGCCGCGCTGTGCGGTATATTTGCGGGTATGCCGATAGGGGACGTAATTGCGTCTGCCGTAGGGCTGTATGTATACGGTACGCCGCTAAGGTTTGGTTCTCCCGCCACGTTTGACGCAATTATCCTTGCTGCAGTCACAGCCGTGGTGATTTTCGAGAGCGTGGCGGCAATCAAGCGCACTATGAATCATCGTGCCAAAACAAGGGCGCAGTCAATGGAAGTCGGCGAAGAATTCGATCCCAACGAGTACAAAAAATACTTTGACAAGTAAACTTATCAAATGCACAATTAAGAATGAAGAATGATTATTGATACGGCTTTGTCATTCTGAACAAGTGCGCAAGCACGCAGTGAAGAATATCAACATCATTCTATTTTATATTAAAAAATTGTTTTACTTTTTTTGACGACTGTGATAAACTATCACTGTATCATGAAGCCCATTGTAGCCATTGTCGGACGACCCAACGTCGGCAAATCCACACTTATAAACAGAATAAGCGGACGGCGCGTCGCCATTGTAGACGACATGCCCGGGGTTACGCGCGACCGAATTTACGCCGATTGCGAGTGGTGCGGCAAGGAGTTTACGCTAATCGATACGGGCGGCATAGACGAAAGCGACGACGATATTTCGCGCTCGGTAAAACGTCAGGCGTTTGACGCGGTGGAAATAGCGTCGGTCGTTTTGTTTTTGACCGATGCCAAACAGGGCGTGCTTGCGGGCGACAGCGATATTGCGGAAGTGCTTCGCAAGAGCAAAAAGCAGATAGTGCTTGCAGTAAACAAGGCGGACGCGGTAAACCGTGACAGTGTGTACGACTTTTACGGTCTTGGACTGGGCGAGCCTATACTCATTTCCGCCGAGCACGGATCGGGCGTGGGCGATCTATTGGACGAGGTGTGCAAGCAGTTTGACCGTGCGGAAGAAGACGGCGACAACGCCCCGCTAAAGGTTGCGGTTGTGGGCAAGCCCAATGTGGGTAAGTCTTCGCTTGTAAACAGGCTACTCGGTTATGAACGTAGTATAGTGTCCGACGTTGCCGGTACCACGCGCGACGCAATAGACACGCCTATAACGGTTGGCGGCAAGGACTATATACTAATCGACACGGCGGGAATGCGCAGAAAGCGCGATATAGAAGACAAGTCGATTGAGCGGTATTCGGTAATGCGCGCGATAGCGGCAATCAAGCGTGCGGACGTTGTGCTAATAGTTGTGGACGCGTCGCTTCCCGTATCCGAACAGGATGAGAAGATAGCCGGGCTTGTGCACGAATCGGGCAAGCCGTCCGTGGTAGTGTTAAACAAGTGGGACGCGGTGGAAAAGTCCACAAACACGTTAAAGGAAAAGACTGACGAGCTTAAAGAACACCTTGCGTTTATGAGTTATTTTACAAGCGTGTCGGTTTCGGCGCTCACCGGACAGCGCGTGGAAAAGATTTTACAGACAGCCGATTACGTATGGCAAAACGCGTCGCGCAGAATATCAACGGGTTTACTCAACGAGCTTGTGGGACAAGCGGTATCAATGACCGAGCCGACGGCGCGCAAAGGCAGAAAAGCCAAAATACTGTACGTTTCGCAACCGAGCGTAGCGCCGCCGCTGTTTGTGTTTAAGGTAAACGACGCAAAACTCATCCACTTTTCCTACGAGCGGTATTTGGAAAACGCTTTGCGCCGTGCGTTTGATTTTACGGGCACGCCCGTAGTGCTTAAGTTTATAGGCAGGGAAGAAAAATGACGATTTCTTTACAAATGCAAATCCTAGCGGGCTCGCTTGTTGCGATTGGCTCGTACTTTATAGGCAATGTAAACAACGCCATAGTAATAAGCAGGCTAAAAGGCAAGGATATAAGGGAATGCGGCAGCGGCAACCCAGGGACAATGAACATGCTGCGTACATACGGCAAGATATTGGGTGTGGTCACGCTCATTTTGGACGTGCTCAAAGGCGTTGTGCCTTGTTTGCTCGGTTGGCTGTTTATGGGCAACGGACAGTTCTTGCGGTTTGGGTCGGATAGATTGGGCATGTATGTTGCGGGCATTTGCGCCGTACTCGGGCACATTTATCCCGCGCTAATGAAGTTTAACGGCGGCAAAGGCGCCGCCACGATAATAGGCGTATGTTTGACATTACAGCCGTTATACACGATTTGCACATTCGCGTTTGGCGTAGCGTTTTTGTTCATAACGCAGGTGGGATCGCTTACTTCGTTTATAATAATAAGCGTGCCGCTTGCGGTGGAAGGGCTGAGCGCCGCGCAAAACCCGATAGGTATATACGCATCGGTAATACTGTTTGCCATGTATCTGCTCAGCCTTTTTGCGCACCGCAAAAACGTATATAAGCTGTTTTACGGCAACGAAGCGCGGGTAGTGCTTGTAAAGCGAAAATCAAAGCTTCAGCCCGACCGCTCGTTTGTGTACGAAGACTATATCATTGCCGAATAATAGCTAACTTATAATTTAACGTTAAGCCGCGTTACCCACGCGGCTTTTTTGCGTGCAATATTATTTTACTGTTCTTTTGGAAAAAAAGCTTGCATACATTAAACCGTAATCTATTGCGGGACGGCATAATACGCACGGTCGCAACATATATGTAAGATTAGTAATCACGCCCATGGAGGTAATATGGAAGAGTACGACGTTTATAACGATATCAAGGAGCGCACCGGCGGAGATATTTATATCGGCGTCGTAGGTCCGGTGCGTTCGGGTAAATCCACGTTCATAACCAACTTTATGAACACCTTTGTTTTGCCGTCTGCAAGCGGGTACGAACTGGAACGTATGCGCGACGAGCTGCCGCAAAGCGCCGAAGGTAAAGCGGTTATGACCACCCAACCCAAGTTTGTACCTGCGGAAGCGGTTACGGTAACGCTCAGCGACACCGCCAAAATATCGGTGCGGCTTGTGGACTGCGTAGGCTACATGGTGGACGGCGCCACCGGTCACAAGGACGGCGATGACGAACGCATGGTAAAAACGCCGTGGAGCGATGCTCCCATGCCGTTTGAGCGCGCCGCGGAAATCGGCACAAAAAAGGTTATATGCGACCACTCCACGATAGGCGTTGTAATGACGTGCGACGGATCTATCAAGACGGAGTTGCCCAGAGAAGCGTATGTGGCGGCGGAAGAGCGCACCGTAAACGAGCTTAAAGCCCTTGGCAAGCCGTTTGTTATTGTGCTCAATTCGTCCGTTCCCAACTCTGCGGAGACCAAAAAGCTTGCTAAAGCGCTTGCCGAAAAGTACGGCAACGCAGTCATTCCGCTTAACGTAAGTGAACTGAACAAAGCGGATGTGGTAAAGCTGTTTGAGTCGGTGTTGTACGAATTCCCGCTGCGCGACATATACATTCAGTCGGCAAACTGGATAAGAGCGCTGGACGGCAAAAACCCCATAGTGGGCGAGCTGCTGGAGCGGTCCTTTGGTGTGTGCGAGGGCAAGACCAAAATGCGCGATTGCGCAAGCGGCGAGACTGCACTTGACAGCGAGTTCTTTGATTCTGTCGAACTTAAAAGCATCGAGCTTGACAAGGGCAGGGCGGTGTACACCGTAAAGGAAAAGGACGGCTTGTTCTACCGCGCGTTGCAGGAAGAGACCGGTCTGGAAATAAAGGACGAGTTCGACCTTATGGCAATGCTCGGAGATTTGGTAAAGGCCAAGCGCCAGTTTGACAAGCTGAGCAAAGCGTTAAACGACGTTGCGGAAACGGGTTACGGCGTTGTAACGCCCACAATAGACGAGATGTCGCTTGACGAGCCGCAAATCTTTAAGCAGGGTTCAAGGTTCGGCGTAAAGCTAAAGGCGTCCGCACCCAGCCTTCACATAATGCGCGTGGATATAGAAACCGAAGTGTGTCCGGTGGTCGGCACCGAACAGCAAAGCGAAGATTTGGTGCACTATCTGTTGAGTGAATTCGAGCAGAATCCCAAAGGCATTTGGCAGACAAACATGTTTGGAAAGTCGCTTGACTGTTTAGTTAACGAAGGGCTCAATAACAAGCTTTCCGCTATGCCGGTAGAAACGCAAAAGAAAATGAGAAAGACTTTAACGCGCATAATCAACGAGGGCAGGGGCGGAATAATCTGCATACTGTTGTAGGCAAAATGATAAATCTAAAAAACGCAAATAAAAAACGGAGTGAGCTTTCACTCCGTTTTGTTTATAAGTTTAATTTATTACGCAATCGTGTCGTTATTGTTATTGTTATAGGTAGTGGGATTTTCGGCAGTAGGTTGCGCAGGCGAAGTGGGCTGCGTAGGCGTGGCAGGTTGTGCGGGCGCCGCGGCAAGCTTTATGGGGTCAAGCGCGGGTATAATAAGCATAATGCTTCCTAATACCGCAATCACGCCGCCTACAATCGCCATGACTGCGCCTGTGCCCATTTCAAAGTTGACCATCATTTTAAGCATAAGTGTAATTTGCTGATCGGATAGTTCTCCGCCTGTCTCGGCTTTTGCCGAAGCAACCATTATTTTCATCATGCTGTCTTCTACGTCGTTTCTGGTGTAGACGGCAGCCATTATCAACATTATAAGTCCGATAACGGATATGGCAAGCGCAACAAAGTTAAGTCCCTTTACTTTCTTTTTAAGCTTTTGTCTTACGGACGCGTCAACGGCCATCATTACAAGCCCGATAAGCAGTACCAAAAATGATACTATTAAAAACGCAGGCGAAGCGTCCATGGAGTCCCAGTCGGCGTCGAACAAGCTGAGCGACGCGCCGTATGTACCTTTGCCGCTGGGCATAGGAACCTTTGAAGTAAAGTCGACTACGCTTATGAACATCGAGACAGCAATAAGCCCGATTCCAAAGCCGACCATGCCAACAAAGATGTAGATGAGTGTTTTTAAGGTTTTGTTTTCCACAGTTTTTCTCCTTTGTGTTTTTCTATAGGCATATTATCGCACGGGGGGGGGGTATTGTCAAGTAATTAACACAAATTATTTATTTTTTGTACACATGATTTTGCAGAAATAACGGCGGCAAAATTATGCATGGGCATATATCGAAAAAAACGCAAACAAAAAACGGAGTGAGCTTTCACTCCGTTTTGTATGTAAGTTTAAGTTACTACGCGATCGTGTCGTTATTGTTGTTTGTATCTGTGGTATTTGTGTTCACTGTAGTCTCGGGTTCGGCGGCAAAAGGTCGCACAGACGAAAGTCCGGAAGGTTGTGTTGTGTTGTCCGCAGACGCAGGCGTATTTGAAGGATTGACGGCAAAGGGCTGAACGGACGCAAGTCCGGTCGGTTGGGTTGCGGCAGGTTTGGCTGTCTTAAGGGGGTCAAGAGCGGGTATTGCCAGCAAAACGCTTCCCAATAGAGCAATAACGCCGCCGATAATTGCCATTACCGATCCTATACCCAATTTATAGCTTATCATCATCTTTATAATAAGCATCAGCTGTTGGTCGGTTACATAAGTGTCGGTTTCTGCCATTTGCAGTTTTAAGTATGCCAAAAGCCAATTATTCATGCCATCTTCCACTTTGTCTTTTGTGTAAATAGCGGAAACTATCAGCAGAATAAAACCGATAGCAGATATGGCAAGCGCAATATAGTTAAGCCCTTTTGTCTTTTTATTAAATTTTTGCCTGACGGACGCGTCCACTGCCACCATTGCAAGTCCGATAAGCAACACCAAAAAAGAGATAATCATAAACGCGGGTGAAACACCCAACATCTCCCAATCGTCGTCAAACAATGTAAGCTGTTGGCTTGAAACTGCGCCGTATGCGCCCGCCATAGACATATTCACTTTGATTTTCACTACGCCTATAAACAGCGAAACGACAATAAGACCGATTCCAAAACCGACCATGCAAACAAAAATATAGGCGAGGATTTTTGAGTTTTTGTTTTCCACAATAAACAGCTCCTTCGTAATTATACAAAAATATACTATCATATATGTAGATATAAGTCAATGAGTTTTCACAAATTCTTTATTGTTCGTACACACGATTTTTATTGACAAAAAAAATTGCCGGTGGTAAAATTATACATAAACATAAATAAGTAACGCATATAAAGGATAAGAGTAGAATATAGTGGTTAAAGTTTTAATCAAAAGCGTAAGAGAGTATAAAACCGCGTCTATATTGTCACCCGTTTTTGTCGCGCTCGAAGTAGTCTTGGAGTGCTTGATTCCGTTTGTAATCGCAAAGCTTGTTAACGCAATAGACGTTACCGCCGGCACGGTTATAAAGATGAGCGAAATTTGGATGTACGGCGGCATACTCATCGGCATGTCGTTTGCTTCGCTGTTGTTCGGCGCGCTTGCGGGCGCGTTTTGCGCAAAGGCGTCGGCGGGCTATGCCAAAAATCTGCGCAAGGATTTATACTACAAGGTTCAGGATTTTTCGTTTGAAAATATAGATAAGTTTTCCACGCCGTCTTTGGTTACGCGCATGACGACGGACGTAACCAACGTTCAGTTTGCGTACATGATGATAATACGCGTGGCGGTGCGAAGCCCGCTTATGATGATTTTTTCGCTTGTCATGACGTTTGTTATGGGCGGGAGCTTGGGTTGGATATTCGTTGCCGTCATACCGCCGCTCGCTTTTTTGCTGTTTTTTATAATGAAAAAGGCGATGCCGCTGTTCCACCGCGTGTTCAAAAAGTACGATAATCTTAACGAATCCATACAGGAGAACGTGCGCGGCATGCGCGTCGTAAAGTCGTTTGTGCGCGAAGAATACGAAAAGGAAAAGTTCGATAAGGCGGCTACGGACGTGCAAATGGACTTTACCAAGGCGGAACGCATACTTGCGTGGAACAACCCGATTATGCAGTTTTTCTTTTACGGCGTGCTTTCCACAGTGCTGTTTTTGGGCTCGTACTTTATACTTAAATCAAACGGTGTTACAAGCGTGGGCGAAGTGTCCCAGCTTATTGTGTACGGCATGCAAATACTCATGTCGCTAATGATGTTCTCTATGGTGTTTGCCATGATCGTCATGTCGCTGGAAAGCGCGCGCCGTATTTGCGAAGTGCTTGGCGAAGAGAGCACAATCAAAAATCCGGAAAACGCTATCACCGAGGTGCAAAACGGCGATATAGATTTTGACTCCGTGTGCTTTAAGTATTCGGCGGCCGCCGAGCGCTACGCTTTGGCGGATGTTGATTTGCACATAAAATCGGGCGAAACAATAGGTATAATAGGCGGAACCGGTTCCAGCAAGACAACGCTTGTCAATCTCATTTCGCGGCTGTACGACGCTACGGACGGCTCTGTCAGCGTGGGCGGGCATGCCGTAAAGGAATACGACCTTACGGCGCTCCGCAATTCGGTGTCGGTCGTGCTGCAAAAAAACGAACTGTTTTCGGGCACGATTAAGGAGAATTTGCGCTGGGGCGATCCAAACGCCACGGACGAACAGCTCATCGAAGCGTGCAAGCTCGCGCAGGCGGACGAGTTTATTCAAGGCTTCCCCAACGGCTACGATACTTTTATTGAGCAGGGCGGCGCCAATGTTTCGGGCGGTCAAAAGCAGCGGCTTTGCATTGCGCGCGCACTCTTAAAAAAGCCCAAGGTGCTTATTCTTGACGACTCCACCAGCGCGGTGGATACTCACACCGACGCGCTCATTCGCAAGGCGTTTAGAGAGTATATTCCCGAAACCACCAAGATTATAATCGCGCAACGCACTTCGTCGGTGGAAGACGCCGACCGCATCGTCATTATGGACGGCGGCAGGATAAACGCAATCGGCACGCACAAGGAGCTATTGGGCAAAAATCGCATCTACACCGAAGTGTACACAACGCAAAACAAGGCGTCAAACGATAGTACGATTATAGACGGAGGTGAAGGCAATGAGTAGACCTACCATGACCGGAAAACCTCCCAAGAGAAGGATGGAAAAGGGCGTAATGGGACGCGCCATCAAGGCGTTATTTAAAAGCTATCCCAAAATGATGACGTTTACGCTTATTTTCATTATAGCAAATGCGGTAATAAGCGCCATTCCGTCCGTGTTTATGGAGCGTATTTTCTCCGTTGTGGAAAAGGCGTTGCTCGAAGGCGCGGGCTGGGCGGAATACGGCGGCGAGATAATCAAGGATATGCTTATACTCATCGGCTTGTATGTTGTTTCGCTCACGATGGGCGCGGTAGATAAGCAGTTGATGGCTATTATCACTCAGGGCTTTCTCAAAAAAATGCGTGAGCAAATGTTTAACGGCATGCAAAATTTGCCTATAAAGTATTTCGATTCCAACAGCCACGGCGACATAATGAGCTACTACACCAACGATATCGACGCGCTTCGGCAAATGATTTCGCAGTCGCTTCCGCAGCTTCTCACTTCTTCAATAATGGTGCTTACGCTGTTGTTTATCATGCTGTGGTACAGCCTGTGGCTCACGCTGATTGTGCTTGGCGGAGTGGTGTTTATAGTCCTAGTCACCAAAATTGTGGGCGGCGGCGCCGGCAAGTACTTTATAGGTCAGCAGCGTGCAATGGGCAAGACCGAAGGTTTTATCGAAGAGATGATGAACGGGCAAAAGGTCGTCAAGGTGTTCTGCCACGAGTCTGCCGCAAAAGCCGATTTTGATAAGGTCAACGATTATTTGTACGACCAGTCTAACCGCGCCAACCGTTACGCAAATATGCTCATGCCCATACTCGGCAATATCGGACATGTGCTGTATGTCATTGTCGCGCTCGTTGGCGGTGCGTTCATTCTTAGTTCGGTGTCAAACATCTCCATAGGCGTAGCCGCCGGCGCGGCGCTCACCACGTTTAACGTTGCGCTTGTGGTCGCTTTTCTTCAAATGACGCGGCAATTCTGCAATAATATCAATCAGGTATCCAACCAAATTAACTCGGTCGTTATGGGCGTAGCAGGCTCAAAGCGCGTGTTCGACCTTATAGACCAAAAACCGGAAGTGGACGACGGCTACGTCACGCTTGTCAATGCGCGTGATGTGGACGGCGTAATAACCGAGTGCGAGGAGCGCACCAACGTTTGGGCATGGAAGCACCCGCACGGCGACGGCACCGTCACGTACACAAAGCTGCGCGGCGACGTGGTGCTGACGGAAGTGGACTTCGAATACGAACAGGGCAAACCCGTCTTGCAGGACGTCTCCATTTTTGCCAAGCCCGGGCAAAAGGTGGCGTTTGTCGGCGCAACCGGCGCTGGCAAAACCACAATCACCAATCTTATAAACCGCTTTTACGACATTGCGGACGGAAAGATACGGTACGACGGAATAAACATTAACAAGATTAAAAAAGCCGACCTAAGAAGAAGCTTGGGCATAGTTTTGCAGGACACCAATCTGTTTACCGGCACGGTTATGGAAAATATCCGCTACGGCAAGCTGGACGCTACGGACGAAGAATGTATAGCGGCGGCGCGTCTTGCCGGCGCGGACGACTTTATCAGTCGTTTGCCGGACGGCTACAACACCATGCTTACCGGTAACGGCGCAAACCTGTCGCAAGGACAAAGGCAGCTTGTGTCCATTGCGCGAGCCGCGGTAGCCGATCCTCCGGTAATGATACTGGACGAGGCGACTTCGTCAATCGACACGCGTACCGAAGCGATAGTGTCGCGCGGCATGGACGCGCTCATGCAGGGCAGAACGGTGTTCGTTATAGCGCACCGCCTGTCTACTGTAAAAAATTCGGACGTAATTATCGTACTTGACCACGGCAGAATAATCGAGCGCGGCAGTCACGAAGATTTGATCGCGCAAAAAGGACAGTATTTCAGACTGTACACCGGCGCATTCGAATTAGAATAAAAAGACGGCAGGGTAATGGGCTCTGCCGTTTTTCATATAGAACGTAACACTTTTCGTACGCATATACCGACTAGTAGGACGGCATATGCACGCGGACGGAATATTTTACGCAAATAGTATACTGCTTGGCATAGGTCTTGCGGTAGACGCGTTTATAATCGCGCTCAGCAACGGCATGAACGGTATCGGCAGAAAAAAGTGTTTGACGGCGGCGATACTTCTTGCCGTATTTCAGTTTTCCGCCGTAATGTCGGGCTGGGCAGTGGCGTATACGACGTATGCGTATTGCGGGTGGATCAAAAAGGTTTTTTCTTGGATAGCCGCAATAGTGTTTTTGTTCATGAGCGTAAAGATGTTTGTATCTGCCGCGCGCAATAACAATGCGACTGCGGGCGAACAATGCGGCATTCTTTCGCTTGTCATTCAGTGCGGCGCGGCGTCGACGGACGCGCTCACGGTCGGGTTTACAATAGAAGAGTACGGATATGTTTCTGCTATAATATGCTCCGGACTGATAGCTGCTGTAACTTTTTCGGTGTACGTGGCAGGGCATATCATCGGTAAACACTTCGGAGTAAAACTCGGCCGCGCGGCGTCGGTAATCGGCGGCTTGGCGTTTATAGCAATCGCGGTCGATATTATTATCGGCGCAATATAAAACGGACTGCCTAATTTGCGACAGTCCGTCCGTTTATGCGTTTGGATAAATCTAATCTTCTACATACTCCAAAATATCCGCAGGTTGGCAATTCAGCTCTTTGCATAACGCATTCAAAGTGGAAAAGCGTATGGCGGATATTTTGCCCGTTTTTATGTTGGATAAATTCGCGTCGGTAAGTCCGATTTTTGCGGCAAGGTCTTTAAGCTTAACCCCGCGTTCCTTCATGATTTTTTTAAGATTCAATACTATCATAATGTCTCGTCGTCTTGTTTTTGCAGTTCATTGCCATAATTAAAGAACCAGCCGAGTAAAAACAACACAATGCCTGCAATAATGCCGCCAAGGTCGACGGGGAAGGAAAGTTCTGTTTCGGGGCAGATGGAATGCAACAAAATCGAACCGACAATCGCAGGCACTGTCGCTAAAACCAGTACAAATATGGCAATCTTTTTCAGATAGTGGCTCACTCTTTCAGTAAATGGCGTTTGTTCCGCCGCGACCGACTTAAATAAGCCTTCGATGTTCCACAGCAGCCCTATGCAGATAAATGCGTACAAGGCCAATGTGCTGAACAAAACAGCTGTTTCTTTGGCAGTCATAGAGCTTATAACTTTGTTGATAGGCAGTACAATCGCCAAAACGATAAAGGTCAAACATGCCGCACAAGCGATGCAATATAAAACCTTTGCGGTGATGTGGCAAATCTTTGCCAACTTTACGACTTTGTTCTTTGTTTCCATAATAAAACATCCGTACAATTTAGTATATTAGAAGAATAGCACAAAAATTATCGTTTGTCAATAATTTTTAATAAAAATTTTATCGTTTTTCGATAATTTTTTTTAACCTTAAATGAATAGAAGTAGTGACGGCATTTTTCTTGAATATTTTTCGCTAACCAAATACTTGCAAAACAAACTAACATATGATATAATCTTCTTAATATAATTATGCGGTTATGGCGAAATTGGCAGACGCGCCGGACTTAGGATCCGGTGGGAAACCGTGCAGGTTCAAGTCCTGTTAACCGCACCATCAGCAAAAACGCCCTTGCGGCGTGTTTTGTTTGTAAAAATATAATCTATAGCCATCGGTGGTGTATCTTGAAAGAAATTGTTTTGGCAAGCGGCAATGCCGGTAAGCTGGCCGAATTTCGCGCTATGTTAAGCGATTATCGCGTGATTTCGCCCAAAGATATGAAAATAGTTTTGGACGTTGAAGAAACCAGCGATACGTTTTATGATAACGCACTGATTAAGGCTCGCGCTCTTTATGAACTATGCGGAAAGCCTGCTATAGCGGACGACAGCGGACTGTGCGTAGACGCACTTGGCGGCGACCCGGGGGTGTTTTCGGCACGGTACAGCGGCGGAAGTGATGCCGATAATATAGATAAACTTCTTGCGGAATTAAGCGGCGTAAAAAAACGCACCGCGCATTTTGAGTGCTGTATTGTCTACTATGACGGAAATGACATAATCTCCGCTACAGGCAAGGCGTATGGATATATTACGCAAGAAAGAGTGGGAAACGGCGGCTTCGGTTACGATCCGGTGTTCTTCAGCGATGATCTGCAAAAGACATTCGGGCAGGCGAGCGAAGCGGAAAAGAATGCGGTAAGCCATAGGGCGCGCGCGTTGCAAGCGCTTAAAGACAGCCTGTTGTTAGGTTAAGTCATCGCGGTTATGGATGATATAGAAAACAAAAATAAACAATACAAGATAGTTGTCGTTTCGGACTCGCATGGTGATACATCGCGGCTAGAGCGGCTTTTGCCCATTATCAATTCTGCCGATTACTTTGTGTTCTGCGGCGACGGCGCAGCGGATGTAATGCGGCTGCGCGGGCGCATTACCGTGCCAATCGTTTGCGTTAAAGGGAATAACGACTTTTGGTTAAAAGAGCAGTTGAACGACTCCGCCACCGTAACATTTGGTGGCGCCAAAGCGCTGGTAACACACGGACATAAGTACGGCGCAAGACAGGGCATAACAACATTACTTGAAATGGCAAAACTAAACGACTATAAGATAGTTTTTTTCGGCCATACGCATAAGTATACGGATGTGATACATAGCGGAATACACTTCATCAACTCGGGAGCACTTTGCAACGGCTCCTACGCAATCGTCACATACGACGGACAAACCTTTGTCAGTCAAAACTGTTTCATAAAGTAAATAATTATATAAAAAACTCAGAAATATGAATCAAAAAAACATGACGTAGTCAGAGGAGCAGGGGAAACACAAAATACAGTGTAGGCATTCAAGTAAGTACCTAAATATATTGTAAATTTCGACGATTTTTAGCCTTTTACTCCCAAATTCTCCCAAATAAAATAGCGGGCTATTTAGTCGGTTTTTATCCGCCATAAGCCCGTAATTTTTTATTGTTCTTTTCCAGCTCACTCCCAAATTCAAAGTATAGCAAGTTTGTGTCCGGATAATCGATGGCACACATTTAATTTGACTATCTTAAAACTTAGACTTAAATGAAACAGGTTTTTGTGTTAGACAGTCAACCTCCTTGCTTTTGTTGCATGAGAATGATATAATATTGTCAGAGCATGATGCGAAAAATTCTTTGAAAAAATTTATATAAAGTGTTAACTCCCGATTAAATGGGCTCTATATATGAGTATCAAACAAAAAGGAGCAACATCAATGAAGAATTTTTACGAAGTACAAGCAAAGTGCGGACATGTCGGTAGGGGCCGATTCTTTAGGGGAACGTTTTATGTTCGCGCATATACAGGCAGAGAGGCGGCTGCTATTGTAAGACGGTTGCCGCGTGTCAAGCACGACCACAAGGACGCTATATTCTCGGTTAGGCGGATTGACAAAGAGAAATATGATGCAGGCCGGATAGAGCGCCGCCAAAATATGTTTTACTCGTGCGTCAACATTCAACAACAACGAGAATGTCTCGATCAAATTGAGAAGTATATAGAGAATGAGATCAGGCCGGAAATGAACCGCGGCGAAATGGCCAAAAAGAGGCAGGCACGCATCCGCCTTAACAACATAAAAAACAAGCTGTTGCAAAAATACGCCGCTGCGGAAATGGCGTTTGCCGGCTAGCAGCATAGCGAGGTGAAAAAAATGAAAAAAATAATTTTTAGCGATTTGCCGATGAAAAAGCAATTGTTCGATCTACGTTACCGTGTCGACGGCAACAAGGCTTTGGAATACGAGGGAGTTGTCGCTTTTCCTATAAATGCCGTGCTGGCTCGCACACTGAAGAAAGAAGATGACGTTAAAATCGTACTGCTTAGCAAAACCGATGTGGAGGGCAACAGTGCGGTCAATGCCGGACTGTTCCAAAAAGAGCTGAATGCGATCAACGAAAAGATCGGTGCACACATAGAGTATGTTACGATAACCACTCCGTTTATCGAAACGCGCGAAGTCCACGAAAAGC
>JAFLVI010000049.1 GCA_022508405.1 Clostridiales bacterium | reverse complement strand
CGGGTTCTTTAACGAGGCGGAGTCTTACCTCGGTGATTTCCACAATTCTCCTCCAGAATTAAATTGCGACCTATTGTAGTTTAACACAAAACGCACAATAAATCAATAGATTTAAAAAAATTTTTTTGAGTACCGCTTTTTGGGCGTCGATCGGGACAACATTAACGCACAGCAACACGAAAAAAAGCATATTAAACTTGTATGAGAATTCATTTTGTAGGGATATCTGGCGTATCCATGCAGGCGCTGGCGGACGCCGCGGCGGCGCGCGGTCATATCGTAACAGGCTCGGACAACACGCTTTGCGGCCACGACCCCAAAAACGTAGAGAGCGCCGACCTTGTTGTGTACACGTGCGCCGTGCCGCCGACAAACTGCGAGCTTTGTAGGGCAAAAGAACTTAAAATCCCCACGATAGAGCGCGCCGTGTACCTAGGCGAGCTTGCCGCCACATACGGAAAGGTAATAGCAATAGCGGGCTGTCACGGAAAAAGCACAACCACCGCTATGACGGGCGCGGCGTTCGGCGGGCACTCTCCCACCGTTCACGTGGGCGTGGCAGGCGGATCGACAGTCGGCTCGGACAGGTTTTTCATAACTGAAGCGTGCGAGTACAAATCCAACTTTTTGCATCTAAAGCCGGACATAGGCGTGGTGCTTAACGTGGGATACGACCATCCCGACTACTACCGCACCGAAGAACAGCTTATAAATGCGTACCGACAGTTTTGCGCAAAAAGCAAGACGGTAATAGTCAACGGCGACGATAAGGCGTGTTTGTCGCTTTGCGGCAATCCCATAACGTTCGGCACGGGCGAAAAGTGCGATTACCGCGCCGTGGAAATAAAAAGCGAAAACGGCTACCGTTCGTTCAGGCTTGTGGGAAAAAGACAGGCTTATGTCCGCCTTTCCGTTGCGGGCGAGCACAACGTATACAACGCGCTGGCCGCGATTGCCGCCGCCGACTCGTGCGGGGTTAAGCTTAACGACGCCCTGCCGAGAATAGCTAAGTTTACCGGCATTGCGCGCAGGTTTGAGCGGAAAGGCATAGCGTTCAACAAATCGGTGTTTACCGATTACGCACACCATCCGGACGAAATCTCCGCCACAATCAAAACGGCAAAGGAGATATTTCCGTCCGTTGCTGTGGTGTTTCAGCCGCACACGTACACGCGCACAAAAAGCCTTATGGACGACTTTGCCGAAGCGCTGAGCGGCGCGGATACGGTAATACTGGCTCCCATCTTTTCGGCACGCGAAAACCCGATAGCGGGCGTAACGTCGCACGCGCTGTGCCGTAAGATAGTGGAGAAAAAAGAAAAAGCGTACTGCTTTGATACGTTCGCGGAAATAGTTGAACATACAAAAGCGGTACGCGAAAGCGCCGTTATATTCATGGGCGCGGGAGATATTGCCGCCGCGGCGGATTTGTTTATAAAAGCGGATAAGGATCTGCCATCGATATAATCGGCCCGACTTATTAAAAAAACATTACATTCCGAAGTCGGTATAAAGGAAAAACGCCGCAACCGCAACTATTATCGCGGCAAAGACAATGGCCATAATGAGATTGCGCTTGAGAGTAAATTCCAGTCCGGCACACAGTACGGTCGCGAGCGTAAAGTACGTTCTTAAATGCCCGAGCGTGATTGCTCTTTCCCCCAAAAAATTTACGGGCAATGCGTTATTAAGGTAGATAACAAACATTATAACCACCGTGGCAATGCCGAAAAGTCCGGTAAAAATATTTACGAATTTATTTAATAATCTGCCTATTATCATGTCGAATTCTCCTTTCCTTTGCTATTCGGATTATATAGCGCACACTGATTTTTGTCAATAACATGCGGCCGTATTCGCCAAGTTCTAATCTGATTTTAATCCTCTTTTAACTTTCGCTTAGCCTTAAAAAACTCCTGAATGGGTGCAAGGCATTCCTTTTCCAGCACTCCGCCCACTATTTGCTCGGCGCGGTGATTCAGCTTTTCGTTTTGCGCGATGTTAAGCACCGTGCCGCACGCGCCAAACCGCAAATCGAACGCGCCGAACACAATGCGCTTAATGCGCGAATACACAACCGCGCCCGCGCACATAACGCACGGCTCGAGCGTAACAAACAGTTCGCAGTCGGACAGGTTCCACCGCTTAAGCTTTTTTGCCGCCGCGCGGATCGCCACGACTTCGGCGTGCGCGGTGGGGTCGTTATCGGTGTTGCGCCCGTTGACTCCCGTGCTTATAATCTCGTCGCCCAAAACGACTATAGCGGCAACGGGCACTTCTTCCTTAGGACAGCTCTTAAGCGTTTCCAGCGCGGCTCGCATAAATTTTATGTCGCGCTCAAAGTATTCTGTTTTTTGCTCGTTTGTATTTTCACTCATACGTATACATATCTCCGTATAGATAATTCAAAATAAATTCCGGTAAATGGGCGTTTTTTTGTACGTCTTCGTTAAAGTCGGACGGCGCAAACGGATGATTGCCGCTTTTAATCAGCTCCACCGTCACCGCGGGAATTTTCAGGCTTTGAACGCAATAGTCCTTGTACCCGCCTGCGGAAGAAAGCTCGCCGTCCACCTTTTTCACGCCGATGTAATCGGCGATTCTTTCGGCAAACAGACTGTCGCGCCGCTTTCTTTTTTCGTCCTGAAAAAACTGCCAGTACAGCTCGCCGCCCATACAATGGTAGCTAACCGTGGCGGCGGGCATGACGGAAAGCGTAAAGTCGCACAATGCTTTTGATTCGGGCGCGCACAGCGGATATTGCCCTATATATCCGTGCGCGGCTGGCGCCAATCTCGATTGCTGTGCGCCCGTGCCGAAGTTGGCGTCAAAGTTACAGTTAAGGTCCACTCCGTCCGCGTTTGCCTTCCAAAGCTTGTTTTTGTGCGCATTTTCGCTCAAAAATCTTTTGCCGAACGTTGCGCCGCTTTCAAAAAACGCCGCCCCGTCCGGATTGACAAGCGGAATAAAGTACGCGCCGCCATTTGCCGCGGAAAAAGCGGATATTTGCTTAAGCACGACAAGCGATGTGTAGCACTCTCGTGCGTGTATGGCGGCGGTTATTATTATCTGCTTGCCGCTGTAATCTCCGCAATGCGCGCAAAGTATCTCGTTGCCGCACACCGATCTGCCAATCGAACTGACGTCCGCGCCGCTATTTGCTAACGCCCGTTCCACCGTTTCGATAATTCCCATGATATTTATATATGAATGTACAGATAAATAGATTAAGATAATAGACAATAAATAAGAGATAAAAAAATAATTACGGTCGCGCTACCGCGAATTTTAAGAATTGTTAAGCAAAATAAACAATCATTCTTAATTCCGAATTCCGAATTCCGAATTTACTTATGGTACGGCACACCCTTGATAATAGTCATTGCTCTGTACAGCTGTTCAAACAGCAACAGCCTTGCCAACTGGTGCGAATAGGTAACTCGCCCAAACGAAACCAGTTTGGTCGCCGAAGAGCGCACGCGCTCGTCCACGCCTTCCGCTCCGCCTATAACAAAGGTTATCTCGTCCCTTCTTTCGTGCTCGAAGCGCAACATTGCGGCAAAGCTCTCCGATGTTACTTGTTCGCCGTTTACATCCAAAAGTGCCACGTATCCACCGGCGCGCTTTAGAATCTCGTCGCATTCTTTTTTGATTGTAGGCTGCTCGGGGATTTCGCAGACGGTTATATCATAGGTGGATTTAAGCCGTTTAAGATATTCGCTGCAACCGTCGCGGAAAAACGGTTTAAGCTTGCCCACGCACACAAGTCTGATTTTTTTCAATAGAAAAACCCCCAAACATAAGTGAACACGGTAGTCAACAGCGTAACAACGCCCAGTGCGATAAACACCGCAACATCGCGCAGAGTAGGCTTGTACAGCTTTTCGAAGTTACCGTAAAACTCGCGCTTTGATTCCGAATTGTTTACATCGCTTTCGCCTGCTTCGCCGTCCGCGGTGCGGTTTGTAATATCTGCCTTGTCGTAATCGATTATTGCAAATCTGCCTTTCGGCGAACGTCTGTCGCAAAAATACATCATTAACACGACCATAGCTGCGGCAAACAATCCCACCGCCAAAAAGACGAATGTAAGCGCCCAAACCGGCATAGCACCTAAAAATGTATACAATCCGCCAAACGCCCAATCGTAGTTGACGGCGTAATCTATATACACACTGCAAAAATTATTGGCAAAGTGCATTATCATTGCGGGGTACAGGCTTTTTGTGCGCAATGTGATGTATGCGGCAAGCGCGCCAAACATCGCCGTATAAAACACCTGCCGTATGTTTTGATGAAATAGCCCGAATATTACCGCGCACAGCACAATGCAAAAAGCGCTTCTAAACGAGCGTCGCGCCGTAGTCAGCACTCCGCCGCGCATGCTAAACTCCTCGCACACTGCGGGAAGCACCGCCGTAAGAAGAATATCCGCCACAAGGAATCCAAACACAAACTTTTCGGGCATATTGTCGGAAGACTGCGGCACGGTGTAGCCGGTCAGCCTTAGCAGTCCCGTCCAAGCGGCGGACACGCCCACCGTCAAAAAAAACACCGCAATCCCCAACGGCAACGCAAGCAAATAGTACGCTTTAAACCTGCCTATGGAGCTGTGCTCAAGCGTCTGTTTTACCGTGCGCTTGCCGTAAAACTTGTATATGCAAAACGGTATTGCCAAAAAGAAAATGAGCTGGGAACACAGCGAGAACAGCGCGTTACCGCCAAGCGTCTGACCGTAAGTTTCGCTGGGCAGCGCGGCAAAGTAGACGATAAGCCGCATAAATATCAACCCAAGCACGCACGAGGTAAGCACGTACGCCGCCGCTTTATAATCGCGTTTCAACCACAACGGCATCATCACCACCTACCCCGTCACCATAGTAATCAAGTTGATAATAAACAGCACGCCGCTTATAGATATGGCTATAAAAAACCGCATAGTGCCGTCTTTTTTTCGCGCTTCGCTCACCGCGATTTTTTCCGGCGTAAGCTCTTGCCCGTCCGCGTCTGTTTCGCCTTCATTACTCTTTTCGTATCCAAACCGCAAAAGCGCAAACAGAATGGCGCCGCCTGCTATCAACAGCGCAAGCGTAATAAACGCCGCCGCCGTAACGTTGGACACAAGCCACAAAACCCCGCCGCCCACCGCCGAGCTCAGCGGCTCAAACTGTATTGCAAGCGCCGCCGCGTTTGCGGTGGCATGGAGCAAAACACACGGAAGAAGCCTGCCCGTTTTGTGCATAACAACGGCGGACAAGCACCCGAGCGAAAACTGAAACACGACTTGAATGGGGCTCATATGCATAAGCATAAAAGCCAGCGCACAAAGAAGCACCGCCTTAATCGGCGTAGTGTTCTTTTTCAGTCCGTTAAAAAGCACGCCGCGGTAAATGCTCTCTTCAAACACCGGCGCCATAAACACCGACGCTATAACAATCATCGCAACGGACGAAGGCGTAGTCAAATCGACATTGCCGTAAGACGGCGAAATATGCAAAGCGTATTGAGTAAAGTATCCGTACCACAGCGTAGGCAGATACATGGCAAACAGCAATACAATCGCGCAAACGGGCGGAATGACAAAATCCCTAAAATCGGGCTTATTGTCGTTTTTGCAAGCAAGCGCGCAATCAAACCTAACCTTGTTCACCTTGCAAAACAGCACAATAAACAGCGCGTTTGCCGCTTGAATAACTATCATAAACGCGGTCAAAAAGTCGCCGTTGCTCGCAATATCGGGATACGACTGGGAAAGAAGAGCAGACGCAACGCTTACAAACGCCTGACAAACAAGCGTAACCACTATCGCGCCCAAATAAAACGTGCACGCGCCGCAATAATCGAATAACTTTACGTCTTTTTTCAGCATATCTCGTACAGCCCCGACATGGCGTCCTGCTTGGCGGCGGTTATGCGAAAGTCGGTTACGCCGGCGTCCGCGATGGAACTTGAAACGGTGTTTACGGCAAGATCGGGCGTGTTGTTCTCTTCCGAAAGGTGCGCAAGTATAAACCGCTTTACGCCGTTGCTCGCAAGGTAAGCGCACGCCGTAGCGCAGTCGGAATTGGATAGGTGTCCGCAGTCGGAAAGTATGCGTTTTTTCAGTCGGTATTCGTAGCGCGGATTGGCCTTTAGCATTTCCACGTCGTGATTGCACTCCAGCATAACAATGCCGCAGGACGAAAGCGCGTTCATCTGTTCCACGCTCACCCGTCCTATATCGGTTATGACCGCAACGGAATGCGCGCCGTCAGACACCACATAGCCGAAGCACGGCACGTCGTGGCTTACGGGCAGCGCCGTAACGTTCATATCCCCCACGCGAAAAGTTCGTTGCGCCACCAAAGGCGCTATGCCTTCGGCGCGGGCAACCGCCTCCGCCACTTCCTTTTGGCAAACGACCTTTACACTGCCGTGTTTTTTACAGAATATTTTAAGCCCGTTAATGTGGTCGGAATGAGCGTGCGTAACGAGTATGCGCACATTATCGGGGTTTACGCCCAAAACGCTCAAACACTTTTCGGCGCGAGTCGCCGAAATTCCCAAATCTATCAGTATGTCGGTTGTGCCGTCCGAAACATAGCAGCAGTTGCCTTTGGAGCCGGACGCCAAGCAACAAATTTTAAGGCTCATACAATGATTATACAAGAAAACATGGCTAATTGCAAGCGAATTTTGTTGTGTTTGATGTCGCGCTGTGTTATAATATCATTATGAAACATATAGACGCCGCAATAGTCCAAAATGAGCTTTCACGGCTCATAACGGACTGCCTTATCACTCCGGACAAGGCGGTCACAACCGCTTTGGAAAATATCAAAACGGAAAGCTATCTCGAGCGCACCGCTGCGGCGCTTATTGTCGAAAACAATAAAATAGCGGAAAGCAAGCGCATGTACTGCTGTCAGGATACCGGTCAAGCGGTGTTTTTTGTAAAGCTGGGCGACCAAACGGTTTGCGAAGGACTGGAAGACGCAATACATAACGCGGTAAAGTCGGCGTACAAGAACGCGCGAAAGTCTGTCGCCGACCCTATTACGCGCAAAAACACCGGCGACAACACCCCTGCGATTATCGAGTACTTTTTAACGCGCGGGGAAGAACTTGAAATAACGTTTTTGGCAAAGGGCGCGGGCAGCGAAAACATGTCCCGTCTGTACATGCTCACCCCCGCTGACGGCGAAAAAGGCATAGTGGACAGCGTTGTGGACGCGGTAAAGCGCGGCGGAAAAAATGCCTGTCCCCCGCTTGTTGTGGGCGTGGGCATAGGCGGCGTGACGGAAACGGCGTGCATGCTCAGTAAGCGTGCGCTGTTACGCCCCGTAGGAACAAATAATTCGCGCGCCGACGTCGCGTTGCTGGAAAAGGAAATTCTTGCTAAAGTAAACGAGCTTAACATAGGCGTGGCGGCGCTCGGCGGCAACCTTACCGCGCTTGCCGTCAACATAGAAACCGCCCCTACTCACATAGGCATGCTGCCGGTGGCGGTCAACCTGCAATGCCACAGTCTGCGGCACGGGAGCGTGAAATTTTGAAGATAGAAAACTGCAAAAAGCTGTTCCTGCCAACCGACGAAGCGCATATAAAGGACTTAAAAAAGGACGAAGTGGTCCTATTAAGCGGCACGGTATACACCGCTCGCGATCAGGCACATAAGCGTATGGCGGCGGCTATAGAAAGCGGAAATGAACTGCCCTTTCCGCTGCAAAACGCGGCAATATACTACTGCGGCCCCACGCCCGCTTTCGGCGGCATGGTTATAGGCAGCTGCGGTCCCACTACAAGCACGCGTATGGACTCATACACACCGTTGCTGTTAGAGCACGGGCTTAAGGTTATGATAGGCAAAGGCGTAAGAAGCGACGTCGTTGCGCAAGCTATAAAAAAATACGGCGGCGTGTACTTCAGCGCAATAGGCGGCGCGGCGGCGCTGTACCAGAGCACGGTAAAAAAATGCGAGCTAATTGCCTACCCCGATCTCGGGTGCGAAGCTGTGTACAAGCTTACGGTAGAAGACTTTCCCGCCGTAGTCACAGTAGTGTAAACTAACTATGCAATACCCCCTTTAGGAGCGACATATGAAAAAACTGATAAAAGGTTTGGCGCAAGCGGCTGTCTATACCGGCGTAAACGTACAAGCGGGCGACGAGGTGTACGTAATATCGTCGGTGCATGCTACGGAACTCACGCACGAAGTTGTAAAGCTGTGCTATGAGCGAAAAGCAAAGCGCGTGGTGGTGCGCTACCGCGACGACGAGCTTACTCGGCTGGACTACGAGCACCAAACGGTGGACACGCTTACGAACAAGCCGCAGTATGTTTACGACGAGCGAAACTACTTTGCAAAGGACGGCGTGCAAGGCTGCGTAATAAGTATTTTATGTTCCGACCCCAACGGACTTAAAAACGCGGACGGAAATAAAATTTCGGCGGCGCGCCGCGCGGACATGAAGGGACTTACGCCGTACTACGACAAGGCTATGTCACACAAAGTAAGGTGGACCATAATCGCCTACCCCCATCCCGAATGGGCAAAGCTGATGTTTCCCGATCTCAAGCCCAAGGAAGCGTACAAAAAGCTGGGTAAGTACATCGGCAAAACCACTCGCGTGGACAACGACGATCCTGCGGCGGCGTGGCAAGAGCACAACGCCGAGCTTAAAGCGCGCAGTAAAAAGCTGAAGGCGCTCGACATAAAGGAACTGCATTACGTAAACAAGCTGGGTACAGACCTTCATGTCGGTCTGCCCGAAGGTTATGTATTCGGCGGCGGCGTGGACATGTGCGACGGCGTTGCGTTCAATGCCAACATGCCCACCGAGGAGGTCTTTTCCGCGCCCGATTGCCGCAACATAAACGGCGTTGTCAAGGCGTCCATGCCGCTGTGCTACGGCGGAAAGATAATCGAAGGTTTATCTCTCACGCTTAAGGACGGCAAAATAATCGACTATACCGCCGATACCAACCTTGATATTTTAAAGGGCATAATCGAAACGGACGAAGGCAGTCGCAGTCTGGGCGAAGTCGCACTTGTGCCGTACAACTCGCCCATCAGCAAGCTTCACACGCTGTTTTACGAAACGCTGTTTGACGAAAACGCCAGCTGTCACTTTGCAATCGGCGAAGCGTATCCCACCTGCATAGAGGGCGGAAGAGACATGAGCCGAGAAGAGCTGGCGGCGCGCGGAATAAACTACTCCGACGTACACGTGGACTTTATGGTAGGCACCAAGGACTTAAACATTACCGCAACAACCCGCGACGGCAAGACCGTGCCGGTGTTCATCAACGGCAACTTCACAAAAGAGTTTTGTTAATTCGGAATGATAGCTAAGCGCAGTGCGGCACTAAATCGAACAATAAACAAGCCCGACAGCCAATGCAGTCGGGCTTTTACTTAATAATAAAATACTTTATATTTACTTTAACGGCGGGCTTGCCCGCCCTAATTCTTCATTCTTCATTCTGCATTCTGCATTCTTAATTCTTAATTATCAATTCCCTTCTCCCCGCCAGCGCAGAACGCAGTCGGTGCTGTGGGTCTGACTGTTTTGACTGTCGTAATAGGTGCTGTATTCTATATTGCAATACTCGTCCAAAAATCCGTACACTCTGCCGAACCTGCCCATAAACTCCACGCCGACCACAACGCCGTTTTTTACCACTATGCTTTTTACCGCATAGCACTTGTCGGGCGATTCCGTCTTTGACTTGCTGCTTGCCCCCTGCGCGCCGTTTACCGACTTTATGGTCTCCACAGCAAATTTTTTTAACTGCTCATCGATTGGCAGTCCCTTAAGTTCCATAAGCATTTCGCCGGAAATGTTTATTCTGCCCATGTTTTCGGCATACTCGGATATCTGTAGCTGCATAACTCCCCCACGAAAACTTTATTATTTATATTTATAATTTAATTCTACACCTGTAATCTTTAATTGTCAATAGCAATTTTAATTTTATAATCACAATATTATATACGCAACAGCCGTGCGTTTTGTTTACGACAAAATAACCTAAAAGTACCGCCGAAAACGGTTGACAAGCAGAAACTAATGTTGTATACTAACAACACTTGATGCGGGGTGGAGCAATAGGTAGCTCGTCGGGCTCATAACCCGGAGGTCGCGAGGTTCGAATCCCGCCCCCG
>JAFLVI010000048.1 GCA_022508405.1 Clostridiales bacterium | reverse complement strand
GTGGCGTTAAGCACGTCAAATCCGTTGCTGTCGTCGTCGGTGAGCGGTTTGTCCGCCGCACACATTACAATGGGGATTTTTACGGACGAAAAAGCGTACGCCAAGTACGAAGCGGTAAAGGCAAGCGTATCCGTGCCGTGAGTAACCACCACGCCGTCCGCACCTTCCACAGCTTTTGCAATGGTCAAGCGCAGTGTGTTAAGGTCGGCAAACTCCACGCCCGCGCTATGTATTTTAAAATCGCCGTACACTTTGTTTGCGCCGATTACGGTGGCGATTTGCTTTGTGGCGGCGTCCGAAATAACAAGCTCGCCGTTAACAACTCGACTGCCTATCGTTCCACCTGTTGCAACCAGATTGATTGTCATAATTGATTCCTCCTTGTAAGCACATTATACAGATAGCAGATAATTTTAGCGTGGTCAAAGGCGGTCCCGCCACGATCCACGATTTTTGTATTGTTTATGTCGATTTGCCCAAAACCGTCGTGCGCTACTTCCAGCTTGCAGTCAAAGCTTTCGCCGTCCGCGACAAACTCAAGCGTACCGCCGCAAACCTTTACGGTAAACCATTTGGCGTCTGCGGCGTCGTCGCCGGCGCATACAGGCAAATCATTGTCCGCTTCGGCGCAGTACACAACCGTTATATTCCTGCAACGCGGGTCGCGGTCGGGCGTGGAAACGGTAACAAGCTGACTAAGGCGCAAGCCGGCAATGCCGGTCTCCTCGTGCAGCTCGCGAAGAACCGCATTCTCGCACGACTCGTCCTTGTCCACAAATCCACCAGGGAAAGCGTACTTGCCAAGATACGGATGCCCGCCGCGGCGGATAAGCAAAACACGCAGAGTATCCGCACTAATCACGCGGTACAAAACCGCGTCCACGGTTACGGACGGACAAAAATATAAAGAAGCATCATATTCACGCAAAAACTCGGCTTCGGTTTTTCCGTTTTTATCTCTAGCAAAATCCATGATGCCCCCTATTCTTAACCTTTTAAAAAATTATACCATATCGCTAAATAAATATCAAGCAAATCAACGCACAATGAGCAATAGAAAAAGGATGCAATCAACATTATGCATCCTTAATTCATTATCGGTTAAGTCAACTTTTCTATCAAACTCAAAAACTTGTGCGCGCCGCGTTCGTCCAGCGATGCGATATACTCGGTAAGCCGCGAAAAGTTGTCCGTGCCGTCACCGTACGGGTTTACGTACGGCATATGCTTTTCTTTTAGCTCATCCACAATGCTTTCCACCCTGTCGCGGTGGGAGCGCAGGCAGGAGCGGTATTTGTTTTGCAGGCGCAGCGCTTTTTTGGAATCACCGCCGGACAGCTCGAGTATCGCCTTACGCACGCTTATTCCGCGCCCCTTTGCAATAAGCACGTTGCGGATAAGCTCGTCCGTTTCCGCTTGAGAAAACGGCACAAATCTGTCGCGTGCGGTGTCGCCTACTTTTATGCCGAGCTTAACGGCAATTTCGGGCACCAGTTCAAATGTTTTGGTCTGACCGTAGTAATAATTGCGCACGGAATTTACCGATCGTCCCGTGCGGTTTGCAATGTCGCGGAACGCCGCGGAAAGGCTTTTGCCTGTCTTGCGCGCCTCGTTGCATCTAAGAAAAAGTTCTTTGGTCTGTTCCACCGTCCAGATATTGTTGTTCATTGTTTGCTCCTTGTTTTTATATGTTATGTGACAAACTAATCTTTGCCTTATGACAAATAATCTATACATATCGCAAAAACAAATATCATAATTATAGAGTATGGAACTGCACATACAAAGCGAATTCGAATGCATATATCTGATAAACGGCGAATTTTTTGAGCACGCTGACTGCATAACCATGTCCGAATACGATGTGGTGTACGTAACGGTCCTGCCCATAAAGCCACAGCTTTTGCCGTACACGGTAAAGTTTTGCGGCACGGAAAACATAAAGACCGAGCTTGCGCTGGGACTTAGGCTGTCGCCCGACCACTATATTCTGTCGCTGGCGCCGCGTTACTTAATAGTGTACGGCACGTCGCCCAAGCCCACACCGCCAAAAAGCCACATCGCACGGCTGTTCGCTTTAATTAAATCGGGCGAAACCGGCGCGGCGTACGCAATGCTGTCGGATGAATTAAAAGGCAGTATAAGTAAAGACACACTAAATGCGTTTTTCGGCGACTACGAAAAGCTGATAGAGTGCGACTGGGAAAAAGGCAATAAGTTCTTTTTGATAGACAAAAACAATGCCGCGCACCTGCACACCTACTCGCTTAAAAACGAGTTTATAGACGACATTTCCGAATGTGAATAAATAAAAACCGCCCGACTTGTTCGAGCGGTTTATTTATCCTTGTCTTTTATTTTTAATTCTTAATTGTTTCTCTCTCTGCCCATAAGCAGTATCGCAAGCAAGCGCAAAAACTGCAGCGCCGTAACCATAAAGGAAGCGACGTATGTCATTGCCGCGGCGGTAAGCACTTTTCTTACTCCGGCGGCTTCATTGGGCAGCATGCATGTTTTTAAGTAATTATACGCCCTTCGGCTTGCGTTAAACTCGGTGGGAAGCGTCACCAGCGAAAACAACAGTGACAGTCCCATAACGACCAAGCCTGCCGTAAGCAGAATTCTGCCCACGGAGTTATACGGCGAAGCAAAGCCGAAAATATAACCTATAATGAATATAGGCCACATTGCGGTGCTGGCAATATTTACTACCGGAACCAGTTTAAGCCGTGCGGAAGAAAAGAAGTATTTTTTGGCGTGCTGCACAGCGTGACCGGCCTCATGACACGCAACGCCTATCGCTCCTATTGCCGAAGAAGAGCGCACCGTATCGGAAAGCGATATGGTGTTGTTTGTGGGATTAAAGTTGTCGGTAAGGCTGCCGCGCACCGCCGCAAACTTTATGCCGCCCACGCCCTCGTGCTCCAAAAAGTTGCGCACATACGTTTGCGCGGAAATGCCCGATGAGCTCTGTATGCGGTTGTACTTATTAAATACGGTATTCACGCGAATGGAAGCTATCAGGCTGAACAAAAAGAACGGCAAAAACAAGCACATCGTTATGCCGTACAAAATGTATGCGGGATCGCTGAAAATATCCGAAAAAGTCATTTTTGCCTCCGTAGATTAAGCGGCTTGCTGCTTTCAAACTTATTCTACCATATATTATTTCTTTTGTAAAGGTTATATAATCAATAGTTGCCGTTTTGCCTATTTTTCGGCGCTTTCTATCACACCGCCGCCCAAGCACCGGTTGCCTACGTACACCACGGCGTACTGCCCGGGGGTTACGGCGCGTTGCGACTCCGTAAAGTCAAGTCTGAACTTTCCGTCCCCCAATACAGACAGAATCGCCTTTTGGTCGGGCTGGCGGTAGCGCGTTTTTGCCGTGCATTCAAGTTTCTCCGGCATATCAAACTGCCCTATCACGTTAAAGCCGGAGCCGTAAAGCACGCGCGACATAAGTCCGCTCTCGTCCCCACACGACACGATAAGGCGGTTGTTTTTTACGTCTTTATCAAGCACAAACCACCTGCCGCTCTCGCCCTTTACTCCGCCAATGCCGAGTCCGCGCCGCTGACCTAACGTGTAATACATAAGCCCGTCATGCCTGCCCACGATGTTGCCTTTTTCGTCCGCAATATCACCCGACTGCGCAGGCAGGTATTCCGCCAAAAACTTTTTAAACTTGCGCTCGCCTATAAAGCAAATTCCCGTGCTGTCCTTTTTGTGCGCTACAGAAAGGTTAAGCTTTTCCGCTATTTCACGCACCTGCGGCTTTAACATGTCGCCCAAAGGGAACAATACGTTGCCTAGCTGTTCGGTTTTTACCTGATTTAAAAAGTATGTTTGGTCCTTATTGCCGTCCGCCGCCTTCAAAAGCCTATCGCCGTCGCGCTTGCAATAATGGCCTGTGGCAATATAGTCTGCGCCGAGCCGAGCGCAGTAATCGCGGAACGCCCCAAACTTGACCACGCGGTTGCACAGCACATCGGGGTTGGGCGTGCGGTACGCCCTGTACTCGCGCAAAAAGTAGTCGAACACGCCGTCCATATACTCGCTTGCAAAGTTGACCGAGTAACAGTCGATATTGAGCCTTTCACACACGGCTTGAACGTCCCGCCAATCGTCCGTTGCGGGACAACCGTCCTCTTCCCAGTTGTGCATGAAAAGCCCTGTCACTTCGTATCCGTCGCTTTTCAGCAGATACGCCGCGACTGCGGAATCCACACCGCCCGACATGCCTATAATAACTTTTTTTCCGCGTTGACGAATAATATCACCCCTAAATATAATCGACGTTTATATCGATTGAATACGGCAAAACCGTGTTTATGCTCGCCTTGACTTGCTCTGTGATTTCCGCTTCCGGCGAGTGCGCAAGCGGAAGACGTATATCCAGCTCCACGCTTTTGTTATCGTCGTCTATAGCGATGTCGTGCGCGGTCGCGCCGTATGCGTCCAGCACTTCCGACACGCGGCGGCGAATTTCCGCAAGCCGTGTATCGTCGGACATCACGGGATCGGCGTGAACGCACAGTCTGATTCCCGTCTTGTCGTACACCGCGCGCTCTATCCTGTCGCACACTGCGTGGACTTCCACAAAAGTCATATCGCTAGGAAACTCCGCGTCCGCCTCGGCGATTTTGGTAGCCGCGCCGTAGTCGTTGATTACAATGTCATGCACGGACACCACCTTGTCGAAGGACAGAATAATATCGCGCACCGTGCCGTACAGCGCGGAGTCCGGCCGCTCGCCCAGCAATCGGCTTACCGTTGTTTTAAGTATCTTTACGGCAAAAACCAAAATCACCACGCCCACCGCGAGCGAAGCGTATCCGTCTATGTGCGCGCCGGTAAACTTTTCCGCTACGGCACAGCAAAGCACCACCGTAGTCACTGCCGCGTCCGACATCGAATCTATCGCCGCCGCCTTTAACGTATCGTTTGCCGCGCCGCTGCGTGAACGGACAAAGTACATGGTTGCCATAAACGATTTTACCGCAATCGCCGCGCCGAGAGTCGCCCACACAATCGCGCCGAAGTCCACATTGACGGGCGTAATAATGCGCTTTATTCCGCTTGACAACACTTCCGCGCCCACCGCAAGTATGCCTGCGCCCACCGCAAAAGTGGCTATGTATTCGTATCTGCCGTGCCCAAACGGATGATCGTGATCTGCACGCCTAGAAGATAATGCAACGGCAAAAACAGTCACCAGCGACACCGCAGCGTCCGAAATGTTGTTGAGCGCGTCGGACGAAACCGAAGCGGAACGCGAAAGCACTCCCGCCACAAGCTTGCCCACACCGAGCAAAATATTCAGCGCCAGTCCTACGGCAAGCGTAACAACCGCGTTTTTGGTACCGTGTTCCATAACGGCATTATATCACAAATAGATTATTTCTTCAATCGTTTTAATTTATTTTACGCTCTTTCAACAAAAAATCCCTCGTGAATCGAGGGATTTAGTTTATTCGTTTTCGGTATTATCCGCCGCTTCTTGCGCATTGTCTTTTTCTGCAGCTTGATCGGTATCTGTGTTTTGTTCCGCTTGCTCCGCGCTTTCACTCTGCGTTTGGTCAACCGTGCTGTCCCCGCCTTCGGGCAACGGCGCGTCCTTGGATATGCGAAGATTGGGGTGCTTAAAGTAATACACAAGAAATACCGCGCCGCCTATAAAGAAAACAATCAGAATAAACAGGTTCCACAGGATATACATATTTCTGGATAAATCCATGTAGGCGAGTTTAAGCAGGCAATACACGGCAAAGCCGTACTGCAAAAGTACAACTGCAATTATTATAAATACCACGTATGGTTGTAACGCACTCAAAAACATAACTTTATTATACGCCGTAAAAAAGATAATGTCAAGCGTAGTTACAGCTTGCGCAAAAGCTTTTTTGCGCGCTTGATCGGTATGGGCGCCACTTGACCGGAAACGTTTTGCTCAACGCGCAAAACGCAAGCTTCCTTTGTGCCGCCCGCGCCGAACGGTGCCTGCACCCTGTCCCCTTCGCGCACGTCAAAGTCGCACACGTACCAGTACGGCCGCTCATCGCCGTCAAACTTTACCTTTACAAATGTATACGTTCCGTATTCGCTCAAGATCCCGCCGCTCATGGAATGTATCATGCGCTTTCCCCCTTTTTCAGTTGCTTGGCAGTAACGGTTATCTCGGTGGGCGTGCTGTCAAACACCGGCGTGACCGCGCCGAAAAAGCCCTGCACGCTTTTTACATAGCGATATAATGTTATTTTTACTTTGTCGTTTGGCTTTAATGCGGCAAGTGCGTCATGGTAACTGAGCAGCGAAGTTATATTCATGTCGTTTATCTTGGCAATGCGGTCGTACTGTTTAAAGTCGCCGTTGTCTGCAGACGTTACGTACACCGTGTTTGTGTCGTACACACCTACCGAAATGCCCAGCGACACCCTGCCGCCTACAACACCGTTAATGATCAAATCGTCAAATATATTTCGTGCGGTGTCTGCGGGAATGGCAAAGCAAATGCCTTCCACCGACTCGTCGGAAGTTTTGGCGTTTACAATGCCCACAAGCTCGCCGCGCATATTAAACAGTCCGCCGCCCGAGTTGCCGGGGTTGATTGCGGTGTCAGTCTGCAACAGCGTCATGGTGTAATTGCCCACGGGAATAGACCGCTCGGTTGCGGAAATTATGCCCTTTGTCACCGTTCCGCCCAGACTGCCGAGCGGATTGCCTATTGCAATGACGTCTTCGCCGATCAAAAGGCTTTCGCTTACGCCCCAAACCGCAACGTTCAGCGCGCATGTTTCTTTTATGGCAAGGACGGCAATGTCGCCCGCGACGTCGGTAGCCACCAGCGTTGCGGTATATTCATCTCCGCAAGTGCGCAACGATACTTTTATCTGCCGCGCGCCGTCAATAACGTGATTGTTGGTAATAATATAGTAAGTTCCGTACGACTCGTCATGTGCTACTATCACGCCGCTGCCCGCGCCCGACACAACGTATTTCATGCCCCATTGCGTGGTGACAGATTCCGTGCGGATTTCCACAACCGACTCCGCGACCATTTTTACCACGTCCGACGTTGTGCCGCCGTTTGAATGAGTTTCGGTAGACACATAGGATATTATGCGCACTTGTTTTTGCGGCTCGGCGCCGCAGCCCATGCAAAAAGCCGCCGCAAAAAGCATAACGACCGCCACATACATATATCTTTTTAACCCTTTCATAATTTTCTCCGCTATTTTATTTTATATCGGCGGTATGATTTTAACATGACCGAGCTGTGAACGATTAAATAAAAGTTTGTGCAAAAAAGGTGATAAAAAAACGCCCATCTTATTTGCAAATCGTCAACGTATCCAGAGCACGTGTGTACGCAATATACTTTTCCTTGTCGGAAAGCCGTCCGCACGCATAAACGCGTTCAAACTCCAATCCCTTACTGCCTACAACGGTGTACAGCATATGCCTAGGCACAGCGCTTTTAAGGTACCTTGCCGTTTCCGTATCGTTGTAGGAATAAATTACCGCCACGCGGTCATCGCCGACATCAATAAGCTTTTCGGGCAAATCCCGTAATTCAAGCGTATTCACTTTGCCGCCGTCAAGGCCGAGCGACGTCACGTTCATGCCGAGCAAAGTGTTTACATATTCGGTTATCTCCCGCGCGTTGCGGTAGTTCTCGTTAAGCGAATAATGATTTAACTCCCACAACTCGTCCAGCCTGTTCAGGTCGTCTATGCCGCGCCCAGCAACAGGCTGCTGGTTTGTGTCGCCGTAGATGTTCACCGTCGCCTTGGTGCATTCCGCAATAAGCTTGTATTCGTTGTAAAAGTAGTCCTGTCCTTCGTCCACAAACAACGCCGAAGAAAAGTCGGGCTTTCCCAAAATATAACAGTACGCCGTGAGCAAAAGATAAAGCTTGCACTTGGTCAGCTGTTTGCCAAAGTCAGGCAAAAAATCAAATTTTTTCAGGTCGACGGCGACTACCGGCGGGTGCGGCTTGGGCACGGTCGGCTCGGCATACAACCCGTACGCCTGTTCGCTTTCGTACTTTTCTTTTTGCTCGCGGTACGCGTTGAGCCTTGTCTTGTATGTCTGTTTTGTAGCGGAAAGCGCGGATATGAGTTTTCGTTTTATCTTATCACCGTAGCACGCGATAACAACGTCGTCGGGAAGAGTCTCGTCCCCCACGGCGGGCAAAGAGTTAAGCGCCTTGCGCTCGGAAGCTTTTATGCCGCGCATGGAAAGAATTAGCTCGCGGTAAAGCTGCGGCATTGTGACGCGCCTTACGGCGTTTATCATAAGGTCGTCTACCACCGGTTGAATGTGCGCTATATATTGCTCGCTCGGCGCAACTATAAGCGTGTTTTCCTGTTCGATTTTTTTGTTGAACGACAGGTACTCCAATCGCTGCAAAAGCAGCATTGTTTTTCCGCATCCGGCACAGCCTGACAACACAAAATTCTCGTCCGCGGGGCGCACTATTACTGCGTTTTGGTTGGCTTGTATCGTGGGGATAATATCGGTAAGCCGCTTATCACCGCGCTTTATCTTGAGCATATGCGCCAAAAACTTGTCGTAAACTATTCCGCCTTGCTCTATCGAGTAGTCCTGAAACACCGCCTCCAGCTTGCCGTCCCTTATATCGAACTTACGCCTGAAAACAACCTTGTACTCGTATCCGCCGTATTCGATTTTGCCGTTTTCAAACCGCTCGTACACCTTGTTGCCGAGCGGCGAGTTGTGCGAAAAAATAATGATTTTTTCCTTGTAGAATATCACGTTTGCGCCGACGTAGATATCTGCGTCATCATCTATCGGTTCCAAATCGGAAAGCGAGCGCGCCTTCGTCATGGACGGAGTGTCCGACAAATCAACACGCCCGAGCGAAACAAGCTTCATGCGCGCAAAGTACGGCGACAAAAGCGATTTTTTGAGTATGCGGATATCCATCTTTCGCGCGTCGTGGCGCAACTTTTCCGCACGGTATTCTTCCACTTCGTTTTCGTCGTAAAAATCGACTATGCGGTAAGCAAAGCCGTCGTCTTGCAGCAGCGAAATTTGCTCGTTTATCATGTCGATCACCTGCCGCAAATGCTCCGCTTCCTCGGCAATGAGCTCGGCATTAAAATTGTCGCTTTCCACAAAATTCATAAATTTAATTGTACAATTATTTTAATATTCCGTCAAGCTTTTTCGGTTCAAAATTCGGGAGTATACTTGGCGTTAGCCGAAGAAAACTCCTGAATATATCCGTCTTTAAAGCCCAGCTTTCTTGCATGCTCCACAACAATCTTGTACTCTATTTTGCTCAAAACGTCATGGGGCTCGCCCACGCCGTTGGGCGTGAACTGGCTCATAAGCGAAATAACGGTATCCGTGCCCAAATACCGCTTGACAGCGTCCAGCACGGCTATGGAATTTTTTACCTGATGCGGCAGGACCAAGTGCCGCACAATAAGCCCGCGTTTTAGTATCCTTTGCCCATCCGAATCAATCCAAACGTCTTGTACGTTTCTCATTTTTGTAAGCGCTTCAACAGCGACCGCATAGTAATCGGGCGCGCGGGACAGCCGCGCCGAAAGCTCGTTATCGGCATACTTAAAGTCCGCCAAATACACATCGGTGAATGCGCTTGCTCTATCCACCGCAGACGGCGTTTCATAGCCCGAAGTGTTGTATATGAACATATGCTCATATTTACACAACGGCAAGGCACGCTCTATGGCGCGCAAATAATGCGAAGGCGTTACCAAATCGATTGCGTTTTGTGTGCGGTCAAACAACTCGGCGAGCATAGCGTCGTCGTAAACTTCGCCTGTGCCGCCGCGACTTATCTTGTAATTTTGACAATACGAACAGCCGAGCGAACATCCGCCGAAAAACACGGCGGTCACTTCCTTGCCCAAACACGGCTCTTCGTAGGTAAAGTTATCTATAACTTTTGCTATGCGAGAGAACTTGCCGCCACCGCACAGCCCAGTCTTTCCGCCGTCGCGGTCTATGCCGCACCCGCGCGGACAATCGTAACACTTCATTTTAGAATGGCCTTGAGTACGGTTTTTTGCACGGTGCGAAAGCTCAAGTCACCGTCCTGCCAAAACGTAACCAGCGGTATCTTTGCCGCCGCGCAGATAGCCGCAACCTTTGCGTCGCGCTCCTGACGGTCGGCGCGAAGGTGCGATCTGTCGTTGAGCTCCACCAAAAGGAGCGGCGCAAACGTTTCCTTATCCACAAAGCAGAAATCGCACACGCGAAACAGTTCGTTGCGGTAGGATGTGTTGGTGGTTTTTTCTATAACGCTGTTTAACGCGACCTGCGGAATAACCTCGTATTTTTCAGGCTTGATTTCGCGCAGCAGCAACAAAAAATTATATTCGGGGCGCGTTATCATGGTGCCTTTACGTTCGTATTTGGAGTTTAGCTTAACCTGTTCTTTGGGTTTATAGAACAGCGCAAAAAGGCACAATATCATCAGCGCAACGCTGACTAACGTCATTATCCAAAACGTGTCTTCGTGAAAGTTCCTAAAAAACGGCATAAGGCTGAACGCAAAAAGCGTCAGCCCGACAAAAAAGAATATTATGTAAATGCCTTTTCTGAACTTCATAA
>JAFLVI010000047.1:5368-10664 GCA_022508405.1 Clostridiales bacterium | reverse complement strand
ATTATGGCGATTGGATAAAAGAAAAAGGGGTAGCAATTTGTTGCTGCAACGACGGGCTGAGGCCTGTAATTTTTAAGTTGGAAGCTACGACGGAAGAAGCAAAATCATAGTTGTAATTTAGTGATGGTTAGCTTGCATATTTCAATTTAGCGTAGATTATTTGTTAAAAACGTTTCGCAAGTGTTACTTGACAAATTTCAAAGTAAACTTGATAGACAAATCTTGTGGCATATGGGAAAATACTTTTGAGGAACAACAATGACTATTGGAGAAATGATATTCAAATACCGCAAGCAAGCGGGGCTGTCACAAGAAGAACTCGCTTATAAAGTTAATGTCACGCGACAAAGTGTGAGCTTGTGGGAAACCGACCAAACTATGCCGTCGATGGAAAGCATGATGATGCTTTCCGAGATATTTGGCGTCAGTTTGGATGAGCTATGCGGCACGGGCTCAAAAGACGTTGAGACGGCCCCGCCTTGCGCACCCGAAAAATCGGAGTGCCTTGTCTGCGTGCAAACAAAATACACGGTGGACTTAGTTAAACATACAAATATTATTGCCGCAAGAAAGTCTTTTGCAATCGACATAATTGCAATACTATTATCGATTTTTTTCTGTTTGGTAATTATATTATCCGATATCGACAATGTTTATTTTGTTGTGCCGATTTTCATTATCGTGATACTGTCAGCAATAATTGTGCGGTTAATTATTTCTATCAAAAAGCGAACGGCAGAGTTTTTTGCGCTTTATCCAAATTGTATCGGAAAAATTCAAATGTTCCAGGATAGGTGCGAGCTGGATATAATCTCGGACAACTCAAGTTCCAAAGCGACAATACGATATAGTGATGTCAAAGAAGTAGTAAACGACGAAAAATACGTTTTGATTTATTTTGACAGAACCGTCATTCCAATAGAGAAAAATCTGCCCGACATAAATTACGATTTAATCCTTAAATTGTTAGGCGCTCCGAGCGTCGACGCGGATACATCGAAAAAAAGGGCGATTAAGGTTTTGCTCTCGACTATATTTGTCATTTCGCTACTGTCTATCTTTATGGCGTTGATGACAGTATGGATATGTACTGAAAATGCACCGCTTCCCGACTATCCTTTCTCAATGCCCGAATACATGTGGATATTATATTTGTTTATTCCTTTACCTTTGGCGTCCGCGATATTGGGCACGATTTTTTATGCCAAAAAGTATAAATGCAAAAAGAATATTATCGGCGGAAGTATAATGTGCGTTTTGCTTTTGCTATTCGGCTCGTTTACGTTTATATTTAAAGAATATAACCTACATGATTTCGGGTATGTACGTGAGCTTGAACAAACAATTTCTATCGACTTTCCTGACAGTGGGTACATATCGCAAACAAAAAATTTTGATAGCGCAACAAATTCCTTTGCTATGATAAAATTCGATGATGCAAAAGCAACTTACAATATCGTGGCCGCAGATGGGCGTTTTTCTACCGATGCGGACTTTATTCCGTCAAACTTTATTAACTTATTTTTTGCCAACATCACGTCCGATTATGATTTTTTCATGCTTTATGACGTAACGAGCAACAAAACTAACGTCATACCGAACAATTCTCCACCGCATAGGTTTATTTTTATCGCTTATCATGTAGACGACAACATTCTATTCGTGCTTGATTTTGTAAAGTGAATTCTACTTTCTTCATTCTTAATTCCGAATTGGCTACCCCTTTGCTTTGCTTGACTAAATCTCGTTTTATGTGGTACTATAACCATGTATTTTATACCAAGGTGGAGTACATATGATTCACGAAGAATGCGGAGTTATGGGTGCGTACGACTTTGACGGCGGCGACGTCGTCATGGACTTGTATCACGGGCTGTACACGTTGCAGCATCGCGGTCAGGAAAGCTGCGGCATTGTCACCAACAACTATGTCGGGTTGTACACTGTAAAGGGCAAGGGGCTTGTAAACGAAGTTTTTACCAAGGATAACCTTGCCACGCTCAAGGGCAAAATCGGCGTAGGTCACGTGCTTTACGGCTATACCGGCGAGCAGAGCGACGGCGTTCAGCCCATTGTGTCGCGGTACTGCAAGGGCTCTATGACAATCGCGCTAAACGGCACAATCACCAATTATAACGAGCTTAGGAGCGAGCTTGAACACCGCGGTGCTATTTTTCAATCCGCTTCGCACGCGGAAATGGTTATGAACATGGTGGCCGTTGCACGCACTAAGACGCACAGCGCGGAAGAAGCTTTGCTTACCGTTGTAAAGCGGCTAAAGGGCGCGTTTTCCATAATATTGATGAGTCCCAAAAAGCTTATGGCGGTGCGCGATCCGTACGGGTTTAAACCGCTTTCCATGGGCAAGCGCGGCAATACGTACTTTTTTGCTTCCGAGACGGCGGCGTTTGACGTCATTCGTGCGGAAACCTTGTGCGATGTCAAGCCCGGGGAGCTCATTAAAATAGACGACGACGGCGTCACGCGTTTTGACGCAAACGTGGGCAAAGTAAAGCCTGCGCAGTGTATATTCGAATATGTGTACTTTGCGCGCCCCGACAGCTTTATAGACGGCAAAAGCGTGTACCGCGCCCGCATAGACATAGGCAGGGAGCTGTTTAAGGCTTCGCCCGCCGAGGCGGACGTTGTTATAGGCGTGCCCAGCTCGGGACTGCATTTCGCGCTGGGATATTCGTACGAAAGCGGCATTATGTACGCGGACGGATTAGTCAAAAATTCGTACGTGGGCAGAACGTTCATCAAGGGTACGGACGAGCTCAGGCGGGAAGCGGTGTCCATAAAGCTAAACGCTCTTCGCGGCGCGATAGAAGGCAAGGACGTAGTGCTTGTGGATGACTCCATTGTTCGCGGCACCACCAGCGCAAACCTTATCAAGCTAATCAAGGATGGCGGAGCCAAAAAGGTGCACATGCGCATTGCCTCGCCGCCGTTTGTGTATTCCTGCCCGTACGGCTCGGATATTCCCGACCGCAAGCATTTGGCGGCGGTGCGCATGGATATAGAAGGGATAAGAAAATCCATAGGCGCGGACTCGCTTGGGTATTTGCCGGTGGAAGCGTTTAATAAAGTCGGACTGGGCGAGCGGTATTGCGACGCGTGCTTTACCGGCAACTATCCGGACGGATACACGGTGGGCGAATAGTGGAAAAGCCCGAACAAGAACAATCTACCATAGAACCGCAAAGCGCAAAAGAACGGTTTACCGCAACGCTAAAAGAGTACGCAAACAGAATAAACAGCGTGCGAAACGACGTTTATACCACCAAATGGTGGCAGTTTGTGGTTAACTTTTTGCTCGGCGCGGGCGCGTTTGCACTGCTTCTTGCGTCCATGCTGACAGACGGCGGAGTTATGGCGGTGTGTGCCATACTGGGCGTTGCGCTTGTAATTGCGCTGTTTGTGTTCAACTATGTCGTGCGTTCCATTACGCCGTCAAGCTTTTTGCAATACACGTATTTGGAGCGCGACAAGGGGCGTCGGCTCAAGTACATGATTCTGTCCAAAAAACGCGCTTCCTTTTTTGACGGCGAACACACCATAGAGAGCAACCGCGATATGGCGGCAATGATGGAGCAGCCGCTGTTTGAGCAATATCGGTTTGATTTTTTTGCCGACATGGATCCCACCGAACGGATAACGGACGGGGAAAAAGAAGCGTTTAAAGGCGTGTTGGAGCATGACGGCAAGCAATATAATTGCAGAATAGTTTTTGTAAGCGGCATTCCTATCTACGGCACGGTGGGCGGGGCGCGCATAAAATACTTTGACATAAACAACACAAAGGAAAAGTTTGTGGTGCCCGTAACATTAAAACGCGCGGCAAAGGCGTTAAAAGTGGACTTTCCCAAAATACCCGGGCTGTATATAAAGGATGACATTAAGGACTATACAAAACAGTAGGAAAATTCGGAATTCGAAATTATGAATTCGGAATTAAAAATAAGGATTAAGATTTAGAATTGAGTGGTTTTATTTTTTTCACACAGTTATAGACTGTGTGATTTTCTTATACGGAAAAGTTAACTTAAACAAACAATTATTCTTAATTCTTAATCAGAAGCTGAAAGTTTCTGTGTATTTGGCGGTGCAGTCTGTGCCGCCGAATTTGTTTATGCGGAATTTTTCGGTGGAAGAAACCTTGACCGGACGGTCTCCGTCCACCGTAAGCGTAAACTCCACGGTTTTGTACGTGGGATACGACTTGCCGCCCAGTGTGGTCTTTACTTCGTTGCGCGAGTATACCGTGGCGCGCGCGGGGTCGAGCACAAACTTATAAACATTTTTGCTTACTGCCTTTGCGGAAATAACCGCGTTTTCCAGATTGTACTTGACAATGCCGGTAAACGGTTGGCCGTACTGCGAGATGTAGCCGTTTTTTGATAGGGTTTTTTCGGAATTATATTTAAACGCCTTATTCTTGTATTCGCCGCGCGAAACGTAATATTCGCCGCTACGCCGCTCGCGCTTGATTGCGGCCTTTACAAGCGCGGACTTGCTTTCCGCCTTGTCCGAAAAATCTCCGCTACTCGCGTCAACCGCCCGCCCGCCGTGTATTTTTTGCGTGTACGGCACGCCCATGACTTTAGCTTTTACTGAGCCGTTCATGGTTGTTTTAAAGCTGTTGACGGCGACATAAGCGTTGCAGCAGCCCAAAACGCGCATGGCTTCCGCATCGACCGAACTCTCCGCGGAAGTAGCTTCCGTCTTTGTCCGCTTTTCCAATATGGTCGGCACAAACGCAATGCCAATAAGCGCCGCGATTACAACGGCTAAAACAAGCGTCAGCCAAAACTTTTTGTTTGTTTTTTTAGTGTTGTCCATACTTTTAGTATTGTCATTTCCCAAGATTTTACACAGCAAAAACGCCGCTCTGACAAGAGCGACGTCTTTGTGTTTGTGTTAGGTTAATAAGCAAACCTTTAGGTCGCCAAAAATCCCGCCGCGCGCAGCGAAGCCAAAAGCTCGTTAAGCGTAGTGCCCACTTCATCGGGTGTGGGTGTGCTTTCTACGTCCGCAACCGCCGCCGCAGGGGTAATAGTTCCCGCAGGGCCGGTAGGTCCGATAGGTCCTTGGGGTCCCGTTGCGCCGGTAGCGCCTGTTACGCCTTGAATACCTTGAATGCCTTGGGGACCTGTCGCGCCCGTCGCACCGGTTACGCCTTGAATACCCTGAATGCCTTGGGGTCCCGTCGCACCGGTTGCACCTGTTGCACCGGTTACGCCTTGAATGCCTTGCGGACCTGTCGCGCCGGTTGCGCCTGTTTCACCTTGTATAC
>JAFLVI010000047.1:0-5268 GCA_022508405.1 Clostridiales bacterium | reverse complement strand
GACCTGTCGCGCCGGTTGCGCCTGTTTCACCTTGTATACCTTGAATGCCTTGCGGGCCCGTCGCGCCCGTTGCACCGGTTACGCCTTGAATACCCTGTATGCCCTGCGGGCCCGTCGCACCCGTCGCACCGGTTACGCCTTGAATACCCTGAATACCTTGGATTCCTTGCGGACCTGTTGCGCCGGTAGCGCCGGTAGCACCTGTTGCGCCGGTTACACCGTCTGCGCCGTCAGCGCCTGTAGGGCCTGTGGGGCCGGTTGCACCGGTTGCGCCCTGTACGCCTTGAATTCCCTGTACGCCCTGCGCACCTGTAGGACCGGTGGGGCCTATTGCGCCCTGTACACCCTGCAGACCTTGCACACCCTGCGGACCTGTTGCGCCGGTTGCGCCCGTTGCGCCGTTTATGCCGGGGAAGCCGCGCGGACCTATCGGGCCGGGGGCGCCGGTCGGGCCGGTAGGACCCACACAGCATTGGGGACGGGGCATGGGGCAGGACGGCTTTTCGCAGCAATCGCAGTTATCCATTTGGTCGCAGTCGTCATTGCAGTCCGTATACGGTCTGTTGAAAAAGTTGAAGAACATTATACACCTCCTCTAAGTTAATGCATTTCTATTGTATTTCCGATTGCGCCTTGCGCATATATCAAACTAAGCGTCTTTAAATCCCTTTGACGCGAAGTAAGCGTCGTTTGCCGCTACGCTTTTGTCGGACGGGCGTATTTTTTTGGCGCGTCGGTGATAGCCGTAAGCCTTTTTAATATTTCCCAGTTTGTCGTAGCACACTGTCAGCCATATCAGCGGAATAAAGCCGTAATAATCTGGCTGCACAAACGCGCCGCTGTTTATATTCGGCTTGGTGTGGAGCGCCAGATTGTACCAGTATGCGGCGGTAGTATAGTCTCCGCGCTCAAAAAACAGCGAAGCAACCGCGCAGCATCCTTCGCCGTCCGGCTCGGAAAAGGCAAAGCGGTACAGCGCCGCTTGCATTGCCGATTCGCCGTCGCCCATATCGACATAGCATTTGGAGAGCAACAAGCATGCGTCGGCTTTGTTTGCGGAAAAACCGCCGTCACCTCCTATAAACCGAGCAAACTCCTTTGCCGCGTCGGTCGTGCGATTGTTGTAGAATAGCTCGCGCGCGTAGTAGTATCTTTCGCGCGGGGTAAGGGTGTGGCCGCCGGCTATCAAGCCTTCGTAAATATCCAGATTGCGCGTTCCGTTGTTTCTGTCCGCGGGTTTAGAGTGGATAATGGGCGAAGACAGCGTAATAACTTTTCCGTTTAGTTCCACTGCTTCGTGCACCGCGCCCTTAAAACGGTTTTGCGGCACGTTTTTTAATATGCGTTCGCGGTGGTACGCAAACGTCGGCTTGCCTTGTTCGTCCGTTGCCGTTACATACGGCATCATCACTATGTCGGCGGTCACGGAGTTGCTTCGCATCAGCTTGGCGATTTGTCGCGCGGTCGCTTCGGGCACCGTATCGTCTGCGTCCAGCCACATAACAAAGTCGGTTGTCAGCTTGGAAAGCCCGAAGTTGCGCGCCGCCGAAAAATCGTTTATCCACGGAAACGTGTACACCTTGTCTGTGTACTGCCGCGCAATATTTACGGTGTTGTCGGTTGAACCGGTATCCACAATCACGATTTCGTCCACAACGTCTTTAATTCCGTCAAGCGCGCGGGCAAGCACCTTGCTTTCGTTTTTTACTATCATGGACAGACCGAGCGTCATAGTTTTCTCCCAAGCTTTCTACTCCATGATATGAATAAAGGCGGCGGTTAGTGAATGCCAAAAATATGTTTTTTGGGTAAGATTGCGCTCGATTTTGCTTTTTTGCAAAAGAAGCGTGAAAGAAGGCTTGACATAAGCGAGCGAAATAATATATACTTAATAAACGCGGTTTGCAAGATTTATCGATCTTTTATCGGTTAAGTACTTCAATTCGACCGGCGCGGTGTTTATATGAAGTTATGGGAGCTTATAAACGAAATACTCATGGTTATAACCGATCAAGTTTTGATGACGGTTTTAGGCGTGGTATTCGGCATCCAAATATTATATATTCTGCTATTCTTTGTCAGGGCAAAAACATACCCTAAGGCAAAGGTTCAGCATAAGTTCGGAATAGTCATTCCGGCGCGAAACGAGTCAGCGGTCATTTCCGATACCATAAAATGCATTCTCAAATCCGATTATCCGCGCGAGCTGTTTGACGTTTACGTCGTTGCGGACAACTGCACGGATAACACCGCAGAGCTTGCCCGTGCCGCAGGCGCTATAGTCTTTGAGCGTTTTGACGACAATCCCAAACATAAAAAGGCGGGATATGCGCTTAAGTATCTGTTCGAAAAGATAATGGAAGAGCACAAGGGTGAGTACGAAGCGTTTATCAAATTCGACGCGGACAACCTTATGGAGCCCGACTATATCTCGCGCATGAACGACGCGTTCGACGCCGGAGTAAAGTGCGCGCGCGGATACTCCAATTCCAAAAATATCGACCAAAATGTCATCACGGGCATATCCGGCTTGTGGTATATCCGCGACTGCCGTTTTGCCAGCAACTTCCGTTCTGCAATCGGGCAGGGCACCATGCTGGGCGGTGCGGGCATGATGTTCGCCGCTGAAATCATCGAAAAGCACGGCTGGGACTGCCTTACGTCCTCGGACGACTCCGAGTTCACCATGCGCAGACTCAACCAAGACAAGATTAAAACCATGTACGTAAAGGACGCCATAGTGTACGAAGATCAGCCTTCTACGCTGAAAGATACGTTCAATAAGTACATGCGCATGGCGGGCGCGTTAAACAAGCTGTTCTTTACGCAGGGACTAAAGTCGTTCGGACTGTTCTTTGTGCGCTGGAAGTGGACGTATCTGGATATGTTTATGACGCTTATGTTCATTCCTATTTGCGTCATGATGTGCATTTGGTTGCCTATCTACTATATTTACATCGTGCTGTTTTACGGCCTTATGCAGTTTAAGTATGGACACACCTATTACGACGACGTGACAGGCATGCCTATGTTCTGGAAATATATTACCACCATCGGCTATGCGCTTGCGTTTGCTTTTGCGCTTGCGTTTATTCTGCAGGCGCTACTCGCGGTCGTCTTGGAGCGCAAACGCATAAAGGCGCCCATTAAAAAGCTCATACCCACTGTGTTGCTGTTCCCCGTGTTTATGATTATTTACGCCGCGGCGATCACTCTCGGCGTGTTCAAAAAACCGACGTGGAAGGCGGCAAAACGCAATGCGTCAAACGTGAGCATAGAGCATACTACATCGGATGCTCCGGCAGATGTTCCCACAGAAGAAGTTTCAAATGAATAACGAGGTTAGTTTTAATGAAAAAGTATGATTACTTGATTGTCGGCGCCGGACTGTTCGGCGCCGCTTTTGCTCAAATAATGACCGAGCGCGGCAAAAAGTGTCTCGTGGTGGAAAAGCGCGCGGCGGTGGGCGGCAACGTTGCCACCGAAAGTATAGAAGGCGTCACTGTGCACAAGTACGGCGCGCATATTTTTCACACAGACGACAAGCGCGTGTGGAGTTACGTCAACCGATTTGCCGAGTTCAATAATTTTATAAACAGCCCCATAGCCAACTATAAGGGCAAGCTGTATAATCTGCCGTTTAATATGCACACGTTTTATCAGCTTTGGGGGTGCAAAACGCCCGCGGAGGCCCACGCTATAATAGACGCTCAGCGCGCCGCCGCGGCAGTAACCGACCCGCAAAACTTAGAAGAAAAGGCGCTCATGTCGGTGGGCGAGGACGTGTACAAAACGCTCATTAAGGGATATACGGAAAAACAGTGGGGCAGAGACTGTAAACTTCTCCCCGCATTTATAATAGGCAGAGTGCCGCTCAGGTTTGTGTACGATAACAACTACTTCAACGACAGATATCAGGGCATTCCCATAGGCGGCTATTCGCAGATGGTGGATAAAATGCTGAACGGCGTTGACGTTTTGCTCGGCGTGGATTATTTTGCCGACAGGGCAAAGCTTGACGGCATGGCCGCGACTACACTGTATACGGGCCCGATTGACAGGTTTTTCGATTATGAATTGGGCGAACTGGAATATCGTTCGCTGCGGTTTGAAACCGAGGTTGTGGACGTCGAAGACTATCAGGGCAACGCCGTGTTCAACTTTACCGATTACGAAACTCCGTACACAAGGATAATAGAGCATAAGCACTTTGACAAAACGCAAAGGTCCGACAAGACGGTTATAACAAGGGAATATCCGGCAAAGTTCGAAAAGGGCGGCGAACCGTACTATCCGATCAACGACGAAAAAAATTCCGCGTTGTACAAAAAGTATGCGGAAAAGGCGGCGGCAACAAAAAATACGCTGTTCGGCGGTCGGCTTGCGGGATATAAGTATTTCGACATGGACGACACCATAGCCGCTGTGTTCGAGATGACCGATAAGCTTAAATGAAAAAATCCGTATACGAAACAATAGAAAAATACATGCTCTCTTGCATGAAGGACAGCGCGCACGACAAAGACCATGTTTACAGAGTGATGTATAACGCGCTCGATATCGCCAAGGCGGAAAGCGACGTGGATTACGATGTTCTTATTGCCGCGTGCCTATTGCACGACATCGGCAGGGAAGAACAGTTTAAAAATCCTGCATTAGACCATGCGGAAGTGGGCGGAGACAAGGCGTATGTTTTTTTGACGGAGCAGGGATTCTCTGCGGATTTTGCGGGGAGAGTCAAAAGCTGTATAGTAACGCACAGGTTTAGAAAGAGCAGACCGCCGGAAAGCATTGAAGCAAAAATTCTGTTCGACGCGGACAAGCTGGACGTGACGGGCGCTATGGGCGTTGCAAGGACGCTGGTGTACAAGGGCGGCGTGGGCGATCCGTTGTATTCGCTGGGCGATGACGGGCTGCCGTCAAGCGGGGAGAATGACAAAATGCCGTCTTTCTTTCAGGAATACCACTTTAAACTGAAAAATCTGTACGATAGGTTTTTTACGCAAAAGGGTCGGGAAATAGCCGAGCAAAGAAGAGATGCCGCAAAAGCGTTTTACGACAGTTTGTACGGCGAAGTGGAAAAAACGTACAGTAGCGGCAAACATTTGTTAAATGAACTGATAGATTGACGTTGTTAAAGTTCGCGCAAAAACGAAATTTCAAAATAAAGCGAAAAGAGTTTGACAAAGCGCATAAATAATGATATAATCTCAGTCGATAGGATGCGGAAATGGCTCAATGGTAGAGCAGTAGCTTCCCAAGCTGAAG
>JAFLVI010000046.1 GCA_022508405.1 Clostridiales bacterium | reverse complement strand
CCATGACCTATGCGTTGCGAACGCATCGCTCTACCAGCTGAGCTATATCCCCACGAACAGTTAATAGTTTAGCACAACAAATTGCATTTGTAAAGTAAAATCGCGTGGGATTTTTTTATTTGATTTTTGCGTGTTTTTTCCGAACTCCCGACTAATTCAGCCTTTTGCTTTTGCCGTCCGCTATTATATACACGTCGCCGCGATACTGCTTGTGCCCGTTGTGGTCGATTATAATATACGAATCGTTGGGCAAGCCCACCAACTCCCGCTCTTTGGACATGGGCAAAATGTAGTACTTTGCCACGTCAAAGTCTTCGCAGGCAAACTGATAATTGTTCGTCTTTCCGTCATAATGCGGAACGATTGTTTCGCTTACAAACCCCATGCCGTCAAACCATCTTTCGTCATTAAGGTCGGATTTTTCTTCCGGAAAGTTAGCCACCGTTTTGCAAAGGTTCATTGTCCCCGCCGATACCCCTATCACTATTCCGTTGTATCCAGTTAGAATGTCCTTAAGCCCTATCTCGCGGAAAAACTCGGCTTGGCACACGCATTTGCCGCCTGTTAAAATAATCAAATCCGCGCCCGAAATTATTTCTTTTGCCGCGCTCTTGTTGCGCACGTCCAGCATTACAGCTTCTTTAAATTCCATACCCGAAAGCCTAAGGCTTTCGCGCACGGCCGAAAGCTTTTCGGCGTTGTCCGCGCTGTCGTATTGGTCGTTTGCCACAACGACAAGCCGATTTATCCGCTTTAAGCGCTTTTTTATATTTGCCAAAATCTCATTCTCATTGCCAAGCGCAACCGGCACTCTCGCGCCGCTCTCGTCATAATAGTGCGTGCGCAATAAACTTGTCAAAAACAAAACCATAATTTCGTCTCCTGCAGGTATTATAACACAATCTCGACGGTGTTTCAAACTAAAATCACGGTTTTGTGATTGTGTTATTATAATTATCGGTATTGACTATTGCCCGCCGCTATGATATACTTATAGCAATGGAAGCCGAAAGACTTGACATAGAAAAAGCCTTGGCGTATCTTACGCGCGAGGAAAAGCTGCGTATGCTGTCCGGCGACGGCATGTGGCATACGTTCGGCACGGGACAACTTCCGCGCGTGCGTATGTCGGACGGGCCGAGCGGCTTGCGCATGACAAACAGCGCGGGGCTTGCCGTTGCCATACCCGCCACTTGCTTTCCTACGCCTTCCATGCTTGCCAACAGCTGGGACGCGGCGCTTTGCTACAGCGTAGGCGCGGCCATCGGCAGAGAAGCCACCGCAATGGGCGTAAACGTGCTGCTTGCGCCCGCGTTAAATATAAAGCGCAATCCTCTGGGCGGGCGGAACTTTGAGTACCTGTCCGAAGATCCGTTGCTTGCGGGCGAACTGGGTAAGGCGTATGTGGCGGGCGTTCAGTCCACCGGCGTGGGCGCGTGCATCAAGCATTTTGCCGCCAACAGTCAGGAAAATTTGCGCATGTATTCCGATTCCGTAGTGGACCCGCGTGCGCTTAGAGAACTTTACCTTAAACCGTTTGAAATGGCGCTTCAAGCCAAACCCGCCGCAATTATGTGCGCATACAACAAGCTCAACGGCACATATTGTTCGGAAAGCGAATTCCTGCTTAAACAGCTTCTGCGCGACGAGTGGAAGTACGAAGGCGTTGCCCTATCCGACTGGGGCGCGGTGCACGACCGCGCAAAAGCGCTTAAAGCGGGGCTTGACCTTGCCATGCCGTGCACAAACGACGAACACTATAATTCGCTCAACCGTGCGCTTGACGACGGCGAAATCACGCAAGACGATATTGACGCTTCTCTAAGCCGAATACTGCGCATGGTAGACGACACGTATCTGGAGCCGTACGGCGATTTTGACGCCGATATGCACGAGCGCATTGCCTACAATGCCGCCGCCGCGAGCCTTGTTCTGTTAAAAAACGAGGACGGATTTTTGCCGCTTACAAAAAACATGAAGGTAGCGGTAGTAGGCAGTTATTATAAAGACGCGCCCATTCAGGGCGGCGGAAGTTCGCATGTTACCGCAATCAAAAACATAACGCCCAAAGCCGCGTTTTCCGAGCGTGCTATCTCCGTCAAGTATATAGACGACTTATCCGCCGCCGTAGAAAAAACCGCGGACTTTGACGCAGTTATAGTATACGTAGGTCAGCCCGCGCCGTCCGAAGGCGTCGACCGAGAAACGCTTTCCCTTCCCGCCGAGCAGGACAAGCTGATAACCGATCTTACCGCCGCGGGGCGCAAGGTAGTTGTGGTGCTTTGCTCCGCAGGTCCCGTGCTCATGCCGTGGGTCAACCGCGTGCAAGCTATACTCTACGCGGGGCTAAACGGCAGTTGCGGCGCGCTTGCCGCAGTGGACGCACTGTACGGCAGAATCAATCCGAGCGGACATCTTTCCGAAACCTTCCCCATTAGCCAAGAAGACTTTGGGCAAGACTTCGGCGGGCTTCGCGCCGTGTACCGCGAAAGCTTTTTTGTAGGCTACCGCTACTACGACGCGCTGGAAAAGCGCGTGCTGTTCCCGTTTGGGCACGGACTGTCGTTCTGCGACGTGCAGTACGACAATATGCACGTAAAGCGGTACGAAAGCGGCGAGTTTGACGTTACGGTCACGCTTACCAACCTATCCGCGCGCGACGCGTACGAAACGGTACAGATTTACGTATCCGACCGCACCGGCAGAATAATGTGCGCCAAAAAACAGCTTGCGGGCTATGCCAAAGTCTTTGTGGAAGGACAAACTACCACAACCGCGACGATTCGGCTGAACCGAAGCGCGTTTGAGTTTTTCAACACAAAAACGGGCGCGTTTGACGTATGCGACGGCGAATACAAGATAATCGCCGCTTCGTCCGCGACCGACATAAAAAAGGAAATGACGGTCAAGGTAAACGGCAGCTTTTTCGAATATGCTTATCAGCCGTATATTAAGAACCTTGCGGAAATCACCGACAAAGAGTTTAAGCGCCTTTACGGCGCACCGCTCCCTGCTGCCGCAAAACGCCCCGAGCGCGGAGAGTTTACGCTGGACTGCTGTGTGGACGATATTAAACATACTTTTATCGGCAAGTGCATAAAGCATTCCGTTAAGCGCAGATCCAAATCCGCAGGACCCGCGGGTTCGGTCGATCGCAAGGCGTTTATAAACTTTGCTATGTTCACTCCGCTGTACGCTGTATGCGCCATGTCGGACGGAGATTTGCCGCTTTCCACAGCAAAAGGCATTGTGGAAATGGCAAACGGCTCTTTTATTAAAGGGCTTAAGACCATGCTCAAAAGGAACGGCTCCGAGCGCAAATAAATCTAATTTACTCCCTGAAAAATTTGGAGAAATATACAGATGTCAAAACTTGAAGTTTTTGATTACATAGAACGCGCCGCCAAAGCGCTGGACGACAACTTGGTGGGCTTTTCGCACGCCGCCGACAAGATTACCGAATACTTGACGAGCAAGTTCGGCGATATAGACGCCACAATCGGCGTGACGGCGCGCATAAAGACGCGCGACAGCCTTAAAGAAAAAATCCTGCGCAACAACCTTTACCGCGAGACATCACCCGAACGGCTCGTGTTTGAAATGCACGATATTATCGGCGTAAAGATAGAGTGCAGATTTTTTAAGGACGAAGCGTACCTTTTTGACGTCCTTAAGGAATTGTTTTGTGTGGATTTGGGCGACGGCTTGTTCTGTCCCGAAGGCAAAAAAGCGATACGGCTCAAGTTGAACACCCCACAGCCCGAATACCAAAAAAACGGTTACGCCATCTACCGCATAGACGGCAACGTGACGTACGCAAACGAAAACTACAACTTTGAACTGCAAATAAAATCGCTGGTTAACAGCTTTTGGTCGGAAATAGAGCACAAGCTGATTTACAAAAATAATCGGCTCAATCAGTTTGACAACCTGATGAAACAAATGCTCAACTACACGCACGAAAGCCTGTCCGGCATAGACCACCAGCTCAACCTTATTTTTAACCGCATGTCCGGAAACGCGATAGTCAACCAGCAGGAACAGTTAAAAAACATGCTCTCGCTCGGACTTAACGAAATGTTTGCCACCATTGTCAAGGCAAACACCGGTATATCGGTGGGCATTACCGAATACATAGACGCCATTGTGGAATACCTTACCAGCGCGTCGTCGTATACGGACGACATGGTAGGCGAAGACTTTATAAAAACCATGACGGAAAAGGTGGTTGACGCAGCGCACGGCGACATCAGTGCAACCGAGCGCGCCCGCAATATTGTGCTGAGCGACGACAACTACGGCGGGCTGTTTATCAGCCTTATGAAGTGGATGCGCGAAATTGATTACAACACCATTTCCATAGGCGAAGACATAACGCTTTCCGCCAAATTCGACGGCACTTACGACGAAGTGGCAAAGCTGTTTTTGCGCGATATAAACAACGACTTCTATCTGAACACGTTTTTCCATATTTACTTTGCACTCGAGCGCGGCACAAACGACGAAGACTTTGCCGACTACATTAAATACTACACCGATACGATAATGGCGGGAAAAACGCAACACCAGATTTACCGTACGCTCGCGCGGCTTTCCGAACTGCCGGCAAACAAATTGCCTTTGCTCGACACAATGCAAATGCTTAAAAAAATCGGCTGAGGCCGATTTTTTAATGCGGAATTAAGAGTGCGGAATGTAGAATGAAGGCACGGAGCACCGTTAAGGTTTTGCGTTTTGCACGAACATATTTAAACGTATTATATAAAAAACCGCCCGACAAGATACGTACCTTATCGAGCGGTTGTTTTATGTTTTTAATTTTCGGTTTTGGTGTTCTTCTCGTCTTCGGTTTTGTTGTTTTCTTCCTGCTCTGCCGGTTCATCTTCATTCTGCTTTGTATATTCTTCATTCTTAATTAACTGCGCGTCGCGCAGAGTTATGTGCGTTATCTGCCGCGAAGCGACCGCACAGCCGAGCGACGCCAAACAGATAAAAAACGCGCCCAGTCCCCAGCCGTCAAAGCGTATGCACACAAAGGACAGCTGAAACGCCGCCATAACGGACAACACCGCCATGTAAAGCTCCTGTCCGAAGTACGAGCGGCGAGTAAAGCCGTTTTTGGGCGCGTGCTCTGCAACGATACGTTTGGCTATCTTGTATCTTATCTGGTTCATAACCATGAGCCATACGGATACGCAAAACATTCCGAATATGGTAAACAGCACGTAAATAAGCCCGTATGACGCTATATGCTTGCTTACATAAATTGCACCCGCCTGTTCGGGCAGCAACAGCGTCACCACCTGCAACATAAACGCTATAATCGTGAGCGACGTTTTGGCTAACGACATGGTGGCAAGCTTTGCTTCGTCCTTGTCCACATAGTAGTACGCGCCCGAATATTTGGGCTTTTTTTGCTTTTTAGTCGTCTGTCCGTCCTGCGGTTGCGGCGCGGCAGGCGCTTCGTCCATTTTTACGTATTCCGATTGATTGTGCGGGTTTTTCACTTTGCCAACGACCGCCAAAAGTTATATTCTTTGCGATTGCCCTTGGATTTATAGTAAGCGGCAAGCGCAATGCAAGCGGACTTGATTCCGCTTTCGGCAAGCTCTTCCAGCTCGTGCAAAGCTTTGTTTTCGTCTATGCAAAGGTTTATCATTGCCATTTTAACCGCACAGCTTGTAAAACCCGCTTTTGCGCCGGTCTTGTAGTAAAAGCGTGCGCGCTCCAAATCGCCCTGCTCTTGAAACCTATCGCCTATCATTTCGGACGCTTCGGGATTTCCAAGCTGAGCGGCAAGCACGATATACTTGTTCGCTTCCTTAGGGTCGGTTGCGCGAACGGCCTGAGCGTATGCGTACATGGCGGCCGGTTCGTCCGCTTCCGCACGTTTTTTTAGCTGTTCAAGTTCCTGTTCGGTCATGATTTTATTCTTTGATTATTTATTGTTTGTTATTTATCGGCAGTCGTCAGTCCTGCAACCTGCTCTTTGGTTGCGGAAGCTGCCGCGGCAAGAATCGGCAAATACATGACAACAAGCGCGCCGCCCAATTCCTTTTGAGCGTTTTTGCCGTGCTTTACTCCGCCTATCTTATCGTATATGAGCTTAAATTCGCTTAGGTCTGTGGAAAGCGCCGTGCCTTTTTCCAACACCGGCAGAAGCGGTGTGCAGTCCTTAGTGCGCACCACGCCGCATGCGGAAAGCGCGTCGCCGCCGTAAATAAACTCGTCCGCCTTTAACTGCGCGGCAAACACAACGTACAGCGTTACGCCGTTTTTATTGTCCGCCGCAACCACACACGGAATGTTTTGCTCGGCGGCGGATTTAATAACCCTGCAAACCTCGCGAATTACGGTGTTTTTGGCAATGCCGTTAAAGCTGAGCGCCGGTACGGGATAGTCCAAAAGCGCAATCTTGACCGCGCCGTCCGCAAGCTGTTTTTCCGCTTTTGCGGCGGAAAGCGCGGAAGCGGCGCAACACATATAGTCCGCGCCTTCGCCTATGCGGGTTGCGATTGTGCCGCCGTATTCGGTCGCGTACGCCGCAAGCCTGCGCACGATGTCGTCGGAAAGAATGTCGGGATTTTGCAGCGAAGCAATGCGATTGCTCACAGCGATAGGCGTGTACAAAAGCTGTTCGCCGCCGACGGTGAGCGCCGCGCCGACCGCGGGCGAAATATCATCCGCACTGTAGCACAAATATCCGTTTTCGCCCACAGCTTCGGCGGTAGATACCGTTTTGTAGCCGTGCGCGTAAAGATCGAACAAAAAGTCAAACGCTTTGTCCGCGCCGCGCGCCAGTTTGTTCTCCAAATAGTAGTTTATCGTTCTCGGCATGGGGAAAATAATGTCTATCACCGCCGCCTTGTCTACCTGCGGCGCCGCCGCGGCAAGGCTTTCCAGCAGTTCGGCAAGAGTCGCGTCGCCGTAATCGGCGTCGTAATCGAGCTTGGGCTCGGCAAGTCCGCACAAGGTGGAAAGTCGGTTAAGCGCGTACGTCTGATCGAGCGGGTCGAGCAAAAGATTGTCTATTGCGTACGCGGTGAGCTTGTTAAGTATGCTGTTGATATCGATTTTCATAAAATCTCCGTTTAGCCAATTCGGAACTCGGAATTAAGAATTCGGAATTGTAAATAAGGTTTAAATTATATTTATCGGAGCGCATAACGCGCTGTTCTGAATTACTATGTTTTGCTAAATGCTTCTTACGGGAAGAACGAGATAAATATAGTCTTCGCTGTCCCCCACCGGCGACACTATGCACACCGACGTCGAGTTGGTTAGGTTGAGCACTACCGTTTCGCAAGTCATGCTGTGCAAGAATTCGGTAAAGTAACGCGCGTTGAAGGATATAACAAGGTCGGCGCCATCGGTGTTGACGGGAATGTTTTCTTCTACGTTGCCCGCCTCGCTGCGCGAGCTGACCGTCATGTTGGTCTGGGAAATGTCAAACCGCACAAGATTGTTGTTCTTTTCCGAACGCGCCATAAGCACCGCGCGGTCGATGGCGTCTTCAAAGTACGCTTTGGGAATGTATACCTTGGTATCAAAGTGTTGCGGTATGATTTGGCGGTAGTTTACAAACGAACCGTCTATAAGCCGAGTGGTAATGGTGGTGGCGTCAATCTGCGCCATAAGATAGTTTTTGTGCAAGTACAGCTTGACGGGATCGTCATTGTCCGAGAGCAATCTCGAAATTTCCATAACCGCGCGCACGGGCACGGTAATGCTGGTGGTGGCGGTGGTGGAAAGCAACGGCTTTACGCACTTTGCAAGCCTATATCCGTCCGTTGTTACCGCCACGACATTGCCTTCGGCAATCTCCAACAACACGCCTTTAAGCGTGGGATGCGAATCGTCCGTGCACACCGAAAACGCAACCTTGTTCACCAAATCCTTAAGGTCGGAATTTTTCAGTTCAAAGTGCTGAGTGTCCTCTATACGGTTGACTTCGGGGAATTGTTCTGCGGGATAGCAACCGAATTCACCCTCGCTGCGCTCATAGTCTATTTTCAGTCGAGACGGCGTTGCGGTCAAAACAATGTTCTGCGAAGTGAGCTTTTTGACAAAATCGGCAAAAAGCTTCCCCGGCACAACCGCTTCACCCGACTCTACCACATTTGCGCGAATCATGTGTTCTATGGATAGCTCAAGATCGGTCGCCGTAAGAGTGAGCGTGCCGTCCTCCGCCACCATGCGTATGCCTTCCAGCACAGGGTTTGTAGAGCGCGCCGGCACCGCCTTAATAACCTTGGCAACCGCCTCGCATAAATCATTTCCGTTACATTCGATTTTCATATGTTGCTCCCTATCTGTTTTTCTTTAATTATAATACAACCGCCTTAAAAAGTCAATGTAATAAGCAATAGTTTGTTGCGCGCCGAAAAATTTTTGCAAATAAAACAGCCCGACAAACTGTCGGGCTGTTAACGTGTAATCTATAATTAGATCGTTTCGGGTTGTTCGGGCTGCTCTGCGGGTTGCTCTGCGGGTTGCTCTTTCTTTTCTTCGGGTTGCTCGGCATTTTGAGTTTCCTGCGCGGAAGCTTTTACTGTGTCATTGGGAAGGAAAACCTTGCTGAACACGATAATGCCGATTACAAAGATCAAGCTTACCCATATCTGAGCGCGGGCGAGCCACTGTACTTTGATGTCCGCTTTGGGAAGCTTAACCATGCTGAAGAACGCATTGGTGATTGTTCCGGACATAAAGCCGAGTATAATCGCAAGCAGTCCGGTCACTATAGCCGCAATGGCAGGTCTCATAATGGAAACCTTTTTGCCGTCGTCGCCTGCGGCAAGGCGGCGGAAAGCTCTTTTCATTACAGTGCCGACATACGAAGCAAACGCGCCTGCAACAAAGATGTACATGATAAGACCCATAATCGGTTTGGCAATCATGGTTGTAATATCGGGTGCGTTATCTCCGAACTGCAGCACGCTGAGCACGCTGTGCAGACCAAAGCCTGTGGGAGCAATCGTGGTAACCGTGGCGCTTGCGCTGGTTTTGTCTACAACGGACAAAATGTTGCCGCAAAGGATGAAGAATGCAATCATGGCTACAAGCGCAATAATCGAGCGTTTGAGCACGACAAGCTTGTGTTCCTTGCCCACAATAAGGGCGCCGCAGCTTGCCGTGATGAGCATGGTTATAGCCACAAACAGCGCTACCGCAAACATATTGCCACCTGCAACAAGCATGGGTGTGCAGAACATTATGGTCAATCCGGATACCGCAAGGCTAAGCATTGTGGTCATGTACTTAAACAGTCCGGTCTGAGGTTGCTTTTTGACTATGTTGATTATCGCCTTAACGATGTAGATGAGCGATATTATTGCCATTACTATCGCAAGGACGGCAATAATGGTGCCCAAGGCCGCCGTCATAGCGGTTTCTATAAATGTACCGTTAATAGCGTCTTTTATGTTTGTATTGGCAAGAATGTAGGCGAGATAGTTCACATCGGACAGACAGTCCATCTGGATGTCGATTGACGCCTCTCTGGCCTCTTCTTCCGTGGCTGTGGGGTGATCGAGAATCCATTCGGCCATTTCTTTTTGGTAATTCTCGTAAGCTTTGGCATAATCTTTGTTGACTTCCGCTTTTTGTTTATCGCTTGCCTTGATGTAGAAGACAGAGCCGATAACTTGGAAAATAGACTGGTTGACTTCGGTGTATGTGATTTCTACGTCGCTTCCGTCTTTTTCGCTGATCGGGTTGGCGTAAATCTTCACCTTGATGGGAGCAAACAGAGCGACAAACAACACCACGATTGCGCATGCCATAACAATCGCGTTGAGAATAATGTGATGTTTGCTGTCGAAATTTTTGGCCTTGGTAACAACGTCGTTGACTTTGTTCTTAAAGCCGCCGCCCGACTTCTGCTCGGTTGCCTGTTCGGCTGTTTGAACATCCGTTTGTTCGGGCTGTTCCGGTTGAGCGGCTTCCGTTACGGTATCGTCGGGAGCGCCTTCCTGTTGTGCGCCGCACGCCAAACAGAAAGAAGCGTCATCTTCGAGTTCCGCGCCGCATTGTTGACACTTTTTCATACCTACCACCTTTTATTTATTAACATTAACGACGCGCAAGACCGATAAATTACCCTACGCAACACAAATGCCGACATTATTATACATAAATTCATTTCCTTTGTCAATATGAATATTGTTATTTTGTATCTTTTTTTCACAATTTTACATATTTTATGTTCGCGCGACTCGATTGCGTTTTTACACTTCGTCAATATTTTAAAACCACTTTACAAGCCGTGTTTTTATTGATATAATAAACGCAATAAGCAATAAAGGTTTGAACCATGAAAGACCACGAATCGGAAGAAATGTATTTGGAAACCATTTTGGTGCTAAAGGGCGAACGCCCCGCAGTACGCTCGATCGATATTGCCGAAAAACTGGGCTACGCCAAGTCCAGCGTTTCGCGCGGCGTAAGCTTATTACAGGACCGCGGTTATATTAAAGTGGGCGACGACGGATTTATAGACTTTACCGAAAAGGGCAAGCAAAAAGCCAACGGCATATACGAGCGTCACAACATCCTTACAAAGTTTTTTATGGAAATAGGCGCCGATCAAACTCTTGCCGAATCCAACGCCTGCCGCATAGAACACGTAATAGACGATAGGATTTTCGAACTGATAAAACAGCACGTAAACCACAACTAAAAAACTGCGGCAAAAAGATTGACAACGTAAAATCAATATTGTATAATAGTCAAGCTTGCAAATCATCTTTATTTGCTGCTATGGCTCAGCAGGTAGAGCACGTCCTTGGTAAGGACGAGGTCACCGGTTCAAGTCCGGTTA
>JAFLVI010000045.1 GCA_022508405.1 Clostridiales bacterium | reverse complement strand
CGCACGTGGAGATGATGGGTCTTATCGGCATGGGCAACAACCCCATGGTGGGCGCAACGGTCGCCTGCGCGGTTGCGGTTAGCCTTGCAAAATAATTGTCAGTTCGGAATTACCGATTCGGAATTAAAATAAGGATAAATTTTAAATTGAGTAGCTTAGTCGGTTGATAAGCTACTCAATTCGTTTACTATTTTTTTCTTTAAATAAGTTGCAATTTATGTGTAGGCATGCTATAATAAAGTATGACAAAGGCGTCGGAATTATTTTTCGACGCCTTTTTTTGAGGTTTTGGATGAAAAAAAGACTAGTTGTAATATTAACCGCAGTAATAATGTTGCTGTGTGTGGGAGTAGCGCTTGTCGCCTGCGGCGGAGATGAAGTGCAGTATTCCGTTACGGTACTCGGCGTGGACGAAACTCCGCAAAAGGGAGTAAAAGTTTCGTGGAAGAAGTCGGGAAAAACACAGGGCAGCGCCACAACCGGCAGCAACGGTAAAGCCACAGCCAAGCTGGAAAAAGGCACATATTCCATTGCCTTGAGCGGAATTAAAGAAGGGTTTAAGTATAAAGAAGAAAATGAAGAAATTGTGGTGGGCTCGTCCCAGCGCGACATAGAGCTTCGGTTGGAGATAATTCGCGTAAACTATACGGTTACCGTGCTTGACAAAAACGGCGCAAATGCAAAAAACGTAACCGTCACATGGGCTACCGAAAACAGCGTTGCGGGCACGGCAATCACGGACAACGACGGCAAGGCGGAATGCGAGCTGGACTACGGCACGTATACGATTACGGTGTCCAATCTTCCCGCCGGCAACGTATTTACCGACAATATTACCGTCACCGGCAAAAATCCCGCCGCGCACATAGAGCTTAACGGCGGCGAAACCGTCAGCTACACTGTGGCAATAAGAAGCGAAGGCGGTCTTAAATTCAAAAATACGGACGCATTCGTTTACAGCGGCACAAAGGTTGTGCATTCGGGCAAGACAAACGAAGAAGGCAATCTGGTTTTCTCTTTGCCGGCAAACAACTATACCGTTACCGTGCTCAACGTTCAGGACGGATACAAAGTTACAAAAAAGGCGGCGCTTACCGCGGCGGTACGGCAGGGCGAAGTGGTGTTAAGCTCGTCGGTTATACTGTCATCCGCGCCTTCCGACAAGGTGTATAAGATAGGCGACATCATTCACGACTTTGAATTCACCACGCCGTACGATGTGGACGGCAGTCCCGTAACGTATTCCATTGCCGAGCTTGTCGAGCAAAAGGAAGCGGTTATCATAAACAACTGGGGCATAAACTGCTCTTGGTGCGTTCAGGAAATGCCTGCCATGGAAGAGATGTATCAGCTTAACAGCGGCAGGATAGAAGTTTTGGCAATCAGCAATTACAACAAAATCGGCGATACGGACAGCGCAATAATAGGCCACCGCGAACAAGGCTATCTTGACGACGGCGAACGCAAGCCCTATACCTTCCCCATGATGCGCGATAATGCCAAGTTTTACAGTCATGTGGATTTTGCAAAGGGCGGATGGCCGACCACCGTTGTTGTAGACCGCTACGGCGCAATAGCGCACATAGAAAGCGGCGCCATTTTGAGTGCGGAAATATGGCAGCGGCTTGTAAACAAATTTATAGGCCCCAACTACAAACAGACTTTTACCCCCGGGGATGACACCAGCGAGTCGGTAACGACGGAAGCGTCCAAGCCGGATATTTTCCTGCCCGACGACCACTACCAAAAGGTTGCGGAAGCAATCAACGACTTTGAGCCGGACGAAAACGCGCAAATAGAGTGGAGCGGCGAGACCGAAAACGACATGATTTGGCCGTTTATACTCAAAGCGGAAGAGAATGTGTCGGACAGCGAAGTTTTGTGCGCAGGCAATTCCACAAAGCCCAACTCCATGGCGGCGATTTACGCAAGTGTAAAAATGCCGGTAGGCAAGGTATTGGTGTTTGATTATTATGCCGAAACCGAAAAGGATTACGACGTGTTTTCCGTGATTTGGGACGGAAAAATCATCAAGCAAATTTCCGATCTCAGCGGCGGCTGGAAGACGTGCTATTTGTATACCGAGCTAACCTCCGGCAATCACATGCTTGCTTTGGCTTACAAAAAGGACAGCAGCAAAGATGTCGGACTGGACAACGTGTATATCAGAAGAATGCGGTTTGAGCCCCTTTCCGTAATCGACGAGCCGGTGGATATGCTGCGCGGCGCGGCGTACGGCTTGCCCGAAAACGGAGCCGATCGTTTCCCGCATTATGCGGAAGTAGAGCTAGCCGGCGACGGCTACTACCATGTAAAACTGAATTCGCTGCAAAACAGCGAGTATGCCGGCGTCGATTCGTCGCCCATGCTGTTTGTAAACATGACGGGCGCCACCAACTGGGTTAACGAATTTTCAATAAGCGAGCTTGTTGAAGCGCAGGACGAGAACACAGGCGAATATGTTGTAGACTGCCGCTTTACCATAAACGGCGAAACGCGCGACTACCGCAAAGATTTGCTTAAACAATGCCAAGTGGCAACGGCTTCCGACATAGAAGGCTTTTTGCCGGTGGATAGGGATTTGTACGACTTGCTCACGGAGTTCATGAAAAAGGCGAGCGGCACTGCGTATCACGACAAAACGTGGTTGGAAGCGTGCTACTTCTATTCGCATTACGGCGACGGGTCTTTTGTGGGCAATCCCATAATAGGACTTACCAATAAGACGGCAATTACCGTTTCGGCAGGAGAGCAAACCACGGCGGACATAACGCGCATAATGGCGCCGCTCTCTTCCGTGATTTACACGTTTACGCCTGCGGAAAGCGCGGTGTACAAGTTTGAATCGCTCTTGCCGGAAGGCGAAAAGGGCGGGCAGATTTGGCTGTATGACGACGAAACGGACGATGAACATCCGCTTGAATACGACGGAGACGACAGGTTTATCCGCGACAGGCAAAACGAACAGAACTTTACGGTATACCGCTATTTGACCGCGGGGCACAAGTATTACTTTAAGCTTGCGTTCCTTATGCAAGGCAATACTCAGGTAACCGGCATGATGGACTTTGTAATAACCAATGTCGGGCAGGAAGCGACTCAGTTGGTGCCCACATCCGCAGGTTTCTTTAATATGGTACTCGCGCCCGACGGCGAGACCATACTCGGCATAGAGCTTGCCGGCACGGTGAAGTATGTAAAGGATAACGACGGATATTACCACGCGGTCAATTCGGACGGCACTATGGGCGACTTTATATACCTTGACGTAAAGTACCCCACGCGCATAAATCCCAATGCGTCCATGTCCAGACTGGCGGAGTTATACGTAGAAGATCCGGAAGATGGCAGGAAATCTCTGGATTACAAGATGTTTGACTTTAGGTACACTATTGCATACTATTCCACAATAGACGTGGACGGAGACGAAGTTGTCAACTTCGATCCCAAGTTTGACTTAACCAAGTACGGTCCGACGGGCAGAGAGTTTAAGGACTACACCGATATATTCAACGGATATGTCGCAAAGGCCGAAAACGGACTTGTCAAGGTGGACGATCAGCTTATGAACATACTTCAGCTGTATATAGAAACGCGTGTTAACATGCTTATAGACAGCGACGGCGACGGCGTGACGGAATACGAGGCCGCGCTGGAAAACGAGTGGCTAAGGTTCTGCTGGTACAACAGAGTGCACAACGCGGCCAATCCGTAAGTATCGGCGCTTGCACCCTTTTAGGTTTTATCATCCGGAAGGATGAAAAAATAAAAAATTATTGGAGGTAAACAATGACAAAACTGCGTAACAAGCTTATCCTTGTGCTTTTGGCGCTTTGCTTGGTTGCATGCATGGGCATTGCGGTTGCCTGCGGCGACGGCGATGCGGACGAGTCGGTTACATACACCGTAACAGTCAAGGCAAACGGCGAGGCGGTAAAGGGTGCAAAGGTAACCGTAAAAAAGGGTAACGCATCGTTCGGATCCAAAAACACCGGCAACGACGGCAAGGTTACTTTTAAGCTTGCCAAGGACAACTACACCGTGGTGCTGGACAACCTGCCCGACGGCTTTGAGGCCCCTGCAGGTGCGCTGACGTTCCCGAGCAACCGCAATCTTACCGTAAATCTTGTGGAAGGCTTTGCGTACAAGGTAAAGCTTGTCAAGGAAGACGGCTCGCCCTTTTATGTTGCAGGCGTATCGGTGGGCATTTGCACACTTGCCGGCAACTGCCTTGATTTGGTGGAAATCGACGCCAACGGCCTTGCAAGAATAGAAGCGCCCAAGAACGACTACCACATTCAAATCAAAAATCTTCCCGCCGGCTATGCGTTTGAGTGCGACGAGCACGATTATTCCATACGCATGAACGAAGAAGGCAATTATTATTGGGATGACGAAGCGGACTTGTACAACCTGCTCACCGAGGACGTCACCGAGATGACCGTAAAAATTTATCCGGTGGAAGTACTTGACTTTGCCAATATGACAAAGCTTACGGACGCGCAAATAGCCGAGTATAAGGCTAACAAAGGTCTTGACGTGGACGGCGGCGCGGCGTACAGTGTTTCCGTAAACGTCCCTGCCGGCGGCGCCAAGTACTACTCATTCACTTCGGAGTACGACGATAACTATACAATGTATCTCGTTGACTATATGATGTTTAGTCAGGGTTACTATATGAATCAGTTGTTCCGTGTAGGCGAAAACGGCGATTTTATTTATAATGATCACGGACAGGCGGTAGAAACCGAAAAGAACAAAAAATATTACATTAACGTTGTCAACACCGGCGAAGAAGCGCAGGACATGGAGTTTATTATCGCCACGCCGTACGCTTCCAATATACAGGCTTACGACAAAGGCGAATATGAGGTTACGCTATACGGCGAAAAGACCAGCGCAACTATTTTGTTTGTTCCCGATCAAGGCGGCGCGGTGTTTAAGGCGACCGTTTTGGGCGACGATAATGCGGCAATCAAGACGTACAACCAAGCGGACGACGCAAAGTATATGTGGCGCAATCTTCAAGCAACCGATTACACGGAAGGCAGCAATGTTTCGTTCAAGTACACCGCTAAAATGACGGACAGCGTTTATCTTGGCATTTCCGTCAAAGCCGCGACCTATCCGGTGACCGTAACCGTCAAGATCGAAAAGACAAACGACCTGACGGATACGTATGATAAGCCCACCGTTCAAGGCACGCTTACAAAATACAACCGTCCCGACAACAAAGACTTTATCCCCGTACCCATGGATTCGACTGCGAATCCCGTGTTGGGCGCAGATAACTACTATCACATGGGCGCAGACGGTCCGGTAATTATGGTTAAGCTTGTCGGCAAGCTGGATACGGACAGATTGAACGTTTTCGGCGGCGCACCGTTGGTGTATATAGATCGTGCAACAGGTTTCTTTACCGATCCCTATATAATAGACGTAACCACAGCCCAAGATAAAGCCGATCTTACCAAAGGCAATTCTTACAAGGACTACCGAAAGCTTTTGAGAGGCTTTGAAGAGTATGATCAGAGCGAAGACGGTTCATATAACATACCGTCCAATCTCACCGGCGAGTACTACGTAAAGTACGCCAACGAAGACGGCGCATATCCGCTTAACGCACAGCTCATGGCTGTCCTCAAGGATATGGCAGGTCAACTTACCGACATACTGCCTAATGTAAGCAAAGAATATCAGTGGCTGTTTGCTTGCTACTATTACGCCGACTATGTGGAGCCGGACGTTATTGTGGGCGCATACGACTTTGCAGAGCGTACCGATGAGTTCGGCGAAACCAGTAAGGTGGGTGACGAAAAACCGATGTGGCAAGGCGGCGGCGTGGTTTCCGCGGTCGAATACAGACTGGAGATTGAAAAGCGCGGCAAGTTTGTGATATACAGACTGGGCTTTGGCTACGAAGTAGAGCTTGAAGGCACTTGGACCAAGGTGGGCGACAATTACACCTTTACGGTGCCGAACGGCGCACTAGACGAAAACTGGGATCCAATCGACTTAGTCATGACTGCCACGTATAACAACGGCAAAATCACGCTCACGGGCGAAGATGGTTACAAATGGATATTCAACAGGGACGTTGTAACTTTGGGCTCGTACGAAACCGAAGACGGCAAGGCAAAGCTTGAAATGTACGAGGATTTCGTAAAATTCTATGTTAAAAACGGCGATGACTGGGTGCTGCAGGTTTACAGCGAGTACGTAATGGATCAACCCAATACCGAAATTCAGTTGACTGTTCTTTACAAGAACAGCGATATTGAAAACGTAAAGGCGGAAACTGTAATACAAGGTGCTAAGATGATTTGCAAAGTTACAATAACCGACGTTTTTGACAATCCCACCGTATATGAGTTTGACATAAGCGCCCTTATGCAAGCGTAAAAGACTCTTACAAACAAAAAAGCCGTCGCGGAATTTTTCGCGGCGGTTTTTGCTTGACAAACTTTTATGCGTTGTATATAATATGCTTACAAGTATTCTTTGGGGCGGGGTGAAATTCCCCACCGGTGGTAAAAGTCCACTAAGATTGCCTTAGGCAATCCCGATCGGGTGAAATTCCCGAACCGACGGTATAGTCCGGATGATAAAAGAATTAACAAAAAAGCCGTTTAAGCTCCCCAAGGCATATTTGGGGAGTTTTTTTAATTCGGAATTCGGAATGAAAGTTATTTGAGCTTGATTGTTTTAAAAACGTATTCTCATTTTTATCTTTTTTAGGAGTTTTTTATGTCTGAACAAGGGACAAGACAGGGAATCAGTTCCACCAAGATTGCGTTTATAGCAATGTTTTCCACACTGGCGGCCGTATTGTACATACTCAACTTTGCACTGCCGTTTGCCTTCCCCAGCTTTTTGGAATTTAAGCTTTCCGATATTCCCATACTTATAGGCGCGTTTACGCTAGGTCCTGTATCCGGCGCGATAATCGTGGTTGTGGAAATATTGATAAAGCTGGTAATCAAAGGCACGACCACCGTGTTTGTCGGCGAGCTGAGCGATTTGCTTACATCGTGCGCGTTTGCCGTGACCGCCGGCATTATCTACAAAAAGCACCGCACGTTTAAGGGCGCGCTTGTCGGCATGGCTGTCGGCACGGCGGCGGAAGTAGTAGTGGCGCTGTTTATAAATCGCTTTATACTTGTTCCGTTCTATTTGCAGGTGTTTTTCAAAGGCAACTGGGCGCCGCTGCTCGGCATGATGAAGCCGCTTTTTCCGTCAATCACAAAGGACACCTTTTACGCTTTTTACTTATGGGTGTCCGTACTGCCGTTTAACCTTTTGCGTTGCCTCGTAGCAATTATAGTTACGCTTTTGGTGTACAAGCACATATCACGTTTGATAAATTCGGTCAACCGCAAAATCTACGGCAAAGAAAATCGTGACGAACAAAAATCCAAAAGGACGCTTATTATATTCATCTGCGTGGGTGTGGGGATAGTCGCGCTTTTGATTACCTTTGCACTATTAAGAGAATTTGTGTTTTAAACATTCATTTCACAATTCCGAATTCATAATTCCGAATTCGCTCATACTATTTCTATGATATTCATAGACAGACAGGGCGAAGCGGTGGCGGCGCTCGAAGGAGCTCTCAGCGGCACCGATTATGTCGAGCGGCTCACGCGCGAGCTTGCATATTCCACGGGTAAAAACGTTGTTGCCGTAAACACGTTTGACGGCGGAGTGCATACCGCACTGCACCTTTGCGGCGTTAAAAGCGGCGATTACGTGTTTGCGCCCACGTTCACTTTTTATTCATACCTTGCTTCAATAACCAACATCGGCGCAGTGCCGGTGTTTTTGGACTGCGATCCGATTACTCGCTGCGTTTCGCCGCTCGCGCTGGAAACGGCGTTTGTGTGGGCGGGGCTTCAAAACAAGCCGCCCAAGGCGGTGGTTATAGACAACGCTTTCGGAAGTATAGCCGACTACGATAAGCTTGTCCCCATGTGCAAGGCGTGGAACGTGCCGAGTATCGAGCTTTGCACTGCGGGCGGCGCGTGCGCAAGCAACTGCGATTACGGCGTGATTTCGCTTGCGTCGGACGGCGGCGGCAGCATTGTCGTTTGCGGAGACGATATTGCGGCGGCAAGGGAGTTTACAAGGTACGAATACACGGACGGGGAAAATCACGATTACAGGCTGAACAATTATTCGGCGGCGCTTGCGTGCGCTTATTTGACGGTTGCTCCCAAAATCCGCGAACGAAAAAAGGCCAATCTTGCGGCGTTAATTTCCGCGTTGGACTGCGTTTACCCACCTGTAAATGGCGACGTTGCGGACTTTGCTCTTTGCAAAACGGACAAAGCCAAATTGATTTCCGCGGCAGGGTTTAACGTATTACACCCGCCGCTTGCACACGCTCTGCCCAAGTATTCGGGCTGTCACTACTTCGAGCACGAGCAGGGATATTCGGTTGCACAGTCGCTATCCGGTCAAGTGCTTATAGATATGGATTTTTCGCCCATACGGCGGTTAAAATTGATTTCATTGCTTAAAGGCAATTAAAAACTCGACATAATTTAAATTCTTAATTCCGAATCCGAATTCCGAATTCCGAATTAAAGACTTGCCATATCCGCGCTGTTATGATATACTATTTTGAAGCCCCTTGTGCGACGCAAAATAATATCGGGGTAAGGCGAGTGGTATGAAAGCGATAGTATCGGTCATGGGTAAGGACAGAACGGGCATAATCGCGCGCGTCTCCGGCGAGATCGCATCGTGCAATATCAATGTTTTGGATATTTCGCAGACGATTATGCACGGCAACTTTGTTATGATTATGCACGTGGACGTGTCCGCCGCCACAGTGGAACTCGGTGCGCTCTGCGATAGACTTCAGGACGCAGTCAAGGACTGGGATTTGGTCGTGCACGTTCAGCATGACGATTTGTTCACGCACATGCAAAGAGTGTAGTTAATTCGGAATGCGGAATGCGGAATGCGGAATGCGGAATGCGGAATTCGGAATTAAAATTTGTCGATAAACCTTTCTCTTTAAGGAAAAGTACATGTTTAGCGAAAACGAGATACTCGAAACAATAGATATGTTGGATAACCGCAACCTCGACGTGCGCACGGTCACGGCGTCGCTGTCCCTTTTGGACTGCATAGACAGCTCGCCCAAAAAGTGCGCCGACAAGGTGTACGACAAGATTACGCGCGTGTGCAAAGATCTTGTGCCGGTGTGCGATAATCTTTCGGCGCGGTACGGCGTAAAAATAGTTAACAAGCGCATTGCGGTTACGCCCATTTCCATAGTGGGCGCGTCATGCGGCGATTACATAGGACTTGCCCGTGCGCTCGACCGCGCAGGCAAAGCGCTCGGCGTGGATTTTGTGGGCGGCTATTCCGCATTGGTGCAAAAGGGCGAAACGGATAAGGAAGCGGAGTTTTTGCAGACCATTCCGCAGGCGCTTTCCGAAACGGATATCGTTTGCGCGTCCGTCAATGTTGCGTCCACAAAAAGCGGGATCAACCTAGACGCGGTGGGCAAGCTGGGCAGGATTATAAAACAGCTTGCTTACAACACGCGCGAGCACGACTCCATAGGCTGTTGCAAGCTTGTTGTGTTTTGCAACGCCGTGGACGACAATCCGTTTATGGCGGGTGCGTTTACCGGCTTGTCCGAGGGCGAATGTTCCATCAACGTGGGCGTGTCCGGCCCAGGGGTGGTGGAGTACGAAATAAACAAGCATCCCGATTACGACATTACAGGTATATGCGAGCTGATTAAGCGCACGGCGTTCAAGATTACGCGCATGGGCGCGCTCATCGGCGAGCAAGCCGCAAAGGAACTCAATCTTTCGCAGGGCATTGTCGATTTGTCGCTTGCGCCCACACCGGCAGTTGGGGACAGCGTTGCGCGAATTTTGGAAAGCATAGGGTTGTCCAAGGTGGGTGCGTGCGGCACCACAGCCTGTCTTGCATTACTTAACGACGCGGTCAAAAAAGGCGGAGTAATGGCGGCAAAACGCGTGGGCGGATTGTCGGGCGCGTTTATTCCGGTATCGGAAGACGCCGGCATGATAGAAGCGGCAAAAAGCGGCGCAATCACCATAGACAAGCTGGAAGCGATGACGGCGGTGTGTTCGGTAGGACTGGACATGATAGCCGTCGCCGGCGACACGCCCGCGGAAGTGATTTCGGGGCTTATCGCGGACGAGTGCGCTATCGGCATGATCAACGGAAAGACAACCGCCGTGCGCGTCATTCCTGTTTACGGCAAAACGGTGGGCGAGCAAGCCGACTTTGGCGGGCTTTTGGGCTCGGCGCCCATAATGCCTATAAACACGGCGTCGCCCGCGGCGTTTATAAATCGCGGGGGTATTATTCCGCCGCCGGTACATTCATATAAGAATTGAAAGTACATTCATCGCGTGATACGGGCTACGTGTGGCTCGGCGCCTTGGTCATGTAGGTTTTACTACACTCCCGTCGGCTTCTCGCCACCTGTTACCCGTCTGACGCGCGACTGTACTTTCAGAAATGTTTTTAGGGAGGCTATGTCAATATATGAAAAGAAACGAAATCGATAAGAAGTATCATTGGGATTTGTCCGCAATGGTGGACAGCAAGGAAACGTTTGAAAAGCTGTTCGGCGAAGTGGAAAACGCGCTCGGCAAGATCGAAGCGTACAAGGGCAAGCTGAATCGCCGCGACGACGCGCTCGGCTGCTTAAAGCTGGACGCGGAAGTGTCGCAAAAGTTTGAACTCATTTATATTTACTCGCACATGTACCGTGACGAAGATTCCACCAACGGCGACGCGGTGGGACTTGCGGCGCGCACGGAAGGGCTTGCGGGCAAGTACGGCGCGGCGGCTTCGTTTATAAGCAGTGAGCTGGGCGCGCTTGAGCAAAGCGTTTTGGACGCGTATATCGCCGATCCCGAATTTTCCGACTTTGATTTTATGCTTAAGGAAGTGGTGCGGCAAAAGGCGCACATTCTTTCGGATAAGGAAGAAAAGCTTCTCGCCTTAGCGGGGGAAGCGCTAAACGTTACGTACAACGTGGCGCACATGCTATACGACGCCGACCTTAAATTCAAGTCGGTCGTTAAGGACGGGAAAAAGATCGAGCTCAACAACGGCTCGTACGGCGAGCTTCTTGCGGACGGCAACCGCGCGGTGCGCAAAGCCGCTTTTAACAACCTTTACGACGGATACATTGCGCACATCAACACGCTTGCCGCCAACTATGCAGGCAACGTCAAGGCGGATAATTTTTACGCCAAGGCGCGCGGCTACGGCGATTGT
>JAFLVI010000044.1 GCA_022508405.1 Clostridiales bacterium | reverse complement strand
GCTCGATGATGGGCAGCGGCGGTCTTATCGTCATGGACGAGGACAACTGCATGGTAGACATTGCCAAGTTCTTCCTTGAATTCACCGTGGACGAGTCGTGCGGAAAGTGCACGCCCTGCCGTATCGGCAACAAGCGTCTACTCGAAATGCTCAACAAGGTTACAAGCGGCGAAGCTACGCTCGAAGATCTCGACAAAATGGAAGAGCTTTGCTATTACATTAAGGACAACTCGCTGTGCGGACTCGGTCAGACCGCGCCCAACCCCGTTTTGTCCACACTGCGCTACTTCCGCGACGAGTACGAGGCGCACTGCAACGGCAAGTGCCCCGCAGGCGTATGCAAAGCGCTTTTAAGCTACAAAATAGATAAAGACAAGTGCATCGGCTGTGGCAAATGCGCGCGCGGCTGCCCCGTGACGGCTATTGCCAAAACCGACTATGTTGCACCCAATCACAAGCTTGCGTCTTATGAGATTGCTCCCAACAAGTGCATCAAGTGCGGCGCGTGCGAGGGTCAGTGCCCCGTAAAAGCCATTTCCAAATAGGAATTAGAAAGCACATTCATCGCGTGATACGGGCTACGTGCGGCTCGGCGCCTTGGTCATGTAGGTGGTTCTACACTCCCGTCGGCTCCTCGCCACCTGTTGCCCGTCTGACGCGCGACTGAACTTTCAAAAGCGATTTTCAATTAGGAGATAATTCGAGAAATATGAAAAACATAAATTTAAAAGTCAACGGCGTGCCCGTAACCGTTCCCGAGGGCACACGCATACTGGACGCGGCGGTCAAAGCGGGCTTTAACGTACCCACGCTGTGTTACATGAAAGACCTTTGCAACGAGAGTAGCTGCCGCGTTTGCGTTGTGGAATTAAAGAACAACCGCAAGCTCATGACTGCGTGCTCCACCGTTGTTGCCGAAGGCATGGAAGTATTAACCAACACGCCCAAGGTTCGCGCTTCGCGTAAGATCACGCTCGAACTCATGCTCAGCAATCACCACAAGGATTGCCTTAGCTGTGTGCGTAGCGGAAATTGCGAACTTCAGTCCCTTGCCACCGAATACGGTTGCGACTACAAAAAGTACGACGGCGAAATGAACGAATACGATGTGGACGATGTCTCGCCGTATCTTGTTCGCGACAACAACAAGTGCATACTTTGCCGCAGGTGCGTTGCCGCATGCAACAAGGTTCAGACTGTGGGCGTAATCGACGCGGGCAATCGCGGCTTTGCCACTAAGATTGCAAGTCCGTTCGGTAAATCGCTTGCCGACGTGCCGTGCGTTGCGTGCGGACAGTGTATCAACGTTTGTCCCACCGGCGCGCTCCGCGAAAAGAGCAGCATAGAGCAGGTGGAGGCGCTTCTTGCCGACCCCAACAAGACCGTTATTGTCGGCACCGCGCCGTCAGTTCGCGCCGCGCTCGGCGAAGAATTCGGTTATCCGATCGGCACCGACACCGAGGGCAGAATGGTAGCTGCGCTCAAAGCCATCGGCTTTGACAAGGTGTTCGACGTAGATATGGCGGCGGACATGACCATTATGGAAGAAGGCACCGAGTTTATCGGCAGGCTCAACGACAAAAATGCCGTTCTTCCCATGATCACTTCGTGCAGTGCGGGCTGGATTCGGTTTATCGAGTTTAACTATCCCGAGCTTCTTACCAACCTGAGCTCGTGCAAATCGCCGCAGCAGATGTTCGGCGCTATCATGAAGACGTATTATGCGCAAAAGATGGGCATAGATCCCAAAAATCTCGCAGTCGTTACCGTAATGCCGTGCATTGCCAAAAAGTTTGAGCTTACGCGCGACGATCAAAACGCGGCGGGCGTTCCCGATATCGACGCGTCCATCACCACAAGAGAGCTTGCGCACATGATAAAGAACTACGGCATCGACTTTAAAAAGCTCGATTCCAAGGCCGAGTTCGACAACCCGATAGGCAAGGGCAGCTCCGCAGGTCTTATATTCGGCGCAACGGGCGGCGTTATGGAAGCGGCGCTCCGCACGGTTGCCGAGGTTGTCACCAAAAAGACTCTTGACAATATCGACTTCAAAGCCGTTCGCGGCACAAAAGGCATAAAGGAAGCTACGATTACGCTTGACGGCAAGCAGATTAACATTGCGGTCGCAAGCGGACTTGCCAACGCGCGCAAGCTTATGGACGAGATCAAAGCGGGCAAATCTAAATACCACTTTATCGAGATTATGGCTTGCCCCGGCGGTTGCGTAAACGGCGGCGGTCAGCCCATTGTCAATTCGCAAACGCGCAACGTGGTGGATGTTGCCAAGACCCGCGCGTCCGTGCTTTACAAAAAGGACAAAAAGGACGTGCTCAGAAAGAGCCACGAAAATCCTATTGTAAAGACGCTTTACGCGGAATACTTCGGCGAACCCAACAGCCACAAGGCGCACGAAGTTCTCCATACATCGTACGTCAAACGCGACAGATATTAAATAAAAAACCGCCTGCGGGCGGTTTTTTAATGTAGAATTAAGAATGAAGAATGCAGAATGAAGTGAATACAATCCTATTATATTATATAAATTGACTTTTATTGTTCTGTTTGCTACTATATTTATATGTGGGCGCTCATCTTTGGTTTTGCAATAACAGCGGCTATCGCGGGGTTTGTGTATTTGGTAAGCCGCGTGTACCGTCTTTTGCCCGTTTGCACGCCTTTGTTTGTCAGATACAAAAAGGGCTTGCGGTTATTTTCGGCAGCGGTCATAGTTTTGATTGCGGCGCTTAGTTTTGCGTTGCTGCTCGGCTATGTAAATGCGGCAATCATTGTCATTCATCTTACCGTGTTTTGGCTGCTTGCCGACCTTCTGTTTTTTATCGTAAAAAAGCTTACCGGCATTCGCATGATACGTCTGTCAAGCTGTGTGGCGGTTATTACGGCGTTTGCGTATCTGACGGTAGGATTTACGCTTGCCAACAATGTTTGGGCAACTCGCTACACCGTGTACACCGACAAGCATATAAACATGCGTGTAGTCATGTTTGCGGACTCGCACGTGGGCACAATGTTCAGCGGAAAAGAATTTAACGAATACGTTAGGCAAATGCAAAGCTACAATCCGGATATAGTGGTTATAGCGGGCGACTTTGTGGACGACGACACTTCGCGCAAGGACATGATTGACGCGTGCAAGGCGCTCGGTACGCTCAAAACCACATTCGGCGTGTTTTACTCTTTAGGCAATCACGACAAGGGGTATTACGACAACGCTCTGCGCGGCTATACCGGCGACGACTTAATAAACGAACTTACAAAAAACGGCGTTACCGTTTTGCGGGACGAGATTTACGACTGCGGCGACTTTTATATTGTTGGGCGCAATGATAAATCCGAGTTAGAGCGCGGCGGAGGTAGGGCGGAAATAGGCGACTTGACGGACGGAATAGACAAGGACAAGTACACCATTGTTATAAATCACCAGCCCACAGATTACAGTGCGGAAAGTAAGGCAGGGGTGGACTTGGTGCTGTCCGGACACACGCACGGCGGACAGATGATACCTATCGGTCTGATAAGCAATATATTCGGACTGAACGATATGGTATACGGTCATGAAAGGCGAGCAAAAACCGACTTTATAGTCACATCCGGTCTGGCCGACTGGGCGTTTAAGTTCAAAATAGGATGTGTGTCGGAATTTGTGGTTATAGATATTAAAGGCACGGATTAGTTCCGTGTTTTTTTGTTTTTAAAAACAGTTGATTTAAAAGGTGTTTTGTAGTATAATTACAGTTGGCGGGGTATAATGTCTTTTAGCGATATCAAACAAAATATCACCTTGGTGCAGAACAATGTCGCGCGCGCCGCGGCGGGTGTGCATGTTACGATAGTCGGAGCCACCAAGTCTGTCCCGCCGGAAGCAATAAACGCCGCCGTAGAATGCGGAATAACGGACATAGGCGAAAACCGCGTGCAGGAGTATCTTGTTAAGCGCGACGCCGTAAAAAGCGCAAAATGGCATTTTATCGGCACGTTGCAAAAAAACAAGGCAAAGTATCTTGTGGGCAACGTATCGCTCATTCAGTCCGTCAATTCTATTTCTCTTGTGAGCGAAATATCGCGGCATGCGGTCATTCGCGGCGTTACTCAGGACGTTTTGATAGAGATCAACATAGGCGACGAGACTAGCAAGACGGGCGCGGCAATCGATAATGCACAAGAGATAGTTGACTGTGCGGAACACGCCGGAGCCTTGCGCGTGCGCGGGCTGATGGCAGTTCCGCCGCGTGATGCGGGCGACGAAGTGTACCGTAAGGTTCGCGACTTATACGAAACGCTTGCTCGCGGCAAAAGCGATTTTAACATTCTGTCTGTGGGTATGAGCGGCGACTACGAGCGCGCCATACACTTTGGCAGTAACATGGTAAGGATAGGTTCTGCGCTGTTCGGCGCGCGACAAAGGTAGGTAACAATGGCAAACGATGATTTTTTTGAAAGCTTTTTGCGCAATTCCAGCAACTATAACGGCGGACTGGAATACTACGAGGACACGCACGATGCGCGTGGCAACTATATTGGATCGCGTCCCCAGCAATATACGGGCGGCGGAATTCCAAATGCACAGCGCACGGAGCAGAACAATACAAATTTGTACGGCGCGGCACCCAACGCAAGCGGCGCAAAGCAGCCGCAGGCAAAGCCGCTTCCCACCGCCGAGCAGGCTATTGCGGCACAACTCAACAGAAATTTTGTTATATACCGTCCGCGTACCACTGCGGACGTGGAACAGCTTATCGCGTACTTAAGGCGCGGCGAGCCTGCGCTTGTCGATTTGGATCCCATTTCCGAATCGCCGGACGCACAGCGGCTTATGGACTTTACTTCCGGTGCCGCATACGCTTTGGGGGACAGAGTGGTCACTGTGCGCCGCAACCTTTTTTTGATAACACCTGATACCATGGACGTGCTTAAACCGGAGAGCGACGATTAGTGGGGAGCGGGTTCAAAAACAAAGCTAAAGCGGTTTGGGCTTTTATAAAGCGCACGGCGGTCAGGGTTTTAAATTACCTAAAAGAAGCAAAAATGGAATGGATAATATTGATATCCGTTTTTGCTGTCGATTTGATTGCCAAATCGCTGGTGGAAAACTTTTTGGCGTTTGATCAATCGGTACCTATGATACCGTATTTTTTAAATGCGCACAAAGTTCACAACTACTCGGCGGCGTTTGGGTCCAGCTTTTTGCGCGAATGGTTCGGCGATATCGGCGCACGCATATTCTTTTGCGTGTTTGCCGTGGCGGCGTCCGTCGCGTTTATACTTGTTTTAATACACAACAAAGGTAAGAGCCGCGTTTTTCGCATAGCGGTAGCGTTGTTTGTTGCCGGCGCAATGGGCAACTGTATAGACCGCATGGCGCTGGGCTACGTAAGGGACTTTATAGAGTTTGAATACTTTGGACTTACCATATTCGGCAGAAAGACATGGGCGTATATTTTTAATATAGCCGACGTCGCGCTTGTAACCGGCGTGCTGCTTATAGTGTTTTACTTTCTGTTTTTGTACCGTGACAACGACAAGAAAAAAATCGAGTTTACAATCGATTCCGATTCCGACGAAGAAGACAATGTGACGGTGTCCGTTGCGGACGGTCGGGAAAGTCAAGAAGATACTCAAGCCGATGACGCATCTGACGACAATATAGACGATAACATAAAAGACGTAGAAAAAGCGGAAACATCGCAAGCATCGGAACAAACCGCAAGCGACGGAGGCGGGGACTGATGACTACCGTTTACTGCACCGAGGGCGGCGCGCGACTGGATGTATTTCTTTCGGACGAAACCGACATATCGCGTTCGCATATAAAAAAGTTGATTGACGGCGGCAGTGTTTTGATCGGCGGTGTGCCCGCGTTCAAGGCGGGACAGATAGTTAAGTCCGGCGACCTAGTGTCGTTTGAAGACGAGGCGGAAACAGACGGACAAATAATTCCGCAGGACATTCCGCTCGATGTTTTGTACGAAGATAACGATATTGCGGTAATCAACAAGCAGCGCGGGCTTGTTGTTCACCCCGGGGCGGGCAACAAAAGCGGCACGCTTGTTAACGCGTTGTTGTACAAATACGGCAGCGCGCTGTCTTGCGCGTACGGCGCAGTGCGCGCGGGCATTGTGCACAGGCTGGACAAGGACACCACCGGTCTTATGGTGATTGCCAAGACGGATTATGCGCACGCTTCGCTCGGCGAGCAGTTTGCTAACCACACGGTTAAAAAGTTTTATCACGCCGTACTGGACGGAAATCTCAAATCGGACGACGGCACCGTTGACGCGCCAATAGGCAGGGACAAAAAGAACAGGCTTAAAATGGCGGTTGTGCCGGACGGGCGAAAAGCGGTAACCAAATATCAAGTGCTGGAGCGGTTTAAGAACAACTGTTATGTTCGGTTTGAGCTTTGCACGGGCAGAACACACCAGATACGCGTGCACTCGGCGTACCTTCATCATCCGGTGTCGTGCGATCCGCTGTACGGTGGGAGTGCGCTCGGCACAAAAGGACAGCTACTGCACTCCGCAAAGCTGGTTTTCGAGCACCCGCGTGGCGGGCGCAACATGGAGTTTAATGCGCCTGAACCGTCCGACTTTTTGGACATACTCACAAAACTCAGAGCAAAAGGCTAAGGAGATACAATGAAACGCAAGGACATCTTGGGCATAGCGGACTTGACGCGAGCGGAGATAAACGAAATTCTATCCACCGCAAACGTCATGCGCGACATGCTGGACAGATCGGAAAAAAGCAGTTCTCTTCGCGGTAAAAACGTGACCACGCTGTTTTACGAAAATTCGACGCGCACGCGTAATTCGTTTGAGACCGCGGCAAAAAACTTGGGAGCGTCCACCACTGGCATATCGGTTGCCGCTTCTTCGGTGCAAAAGGGCGAGTCGCTTGTGGACACAGGCAAAACGCTTGACGCGCTCAAAACGGACGTGATAGTAATAAGACACTCGGTCGCGGGAAGCCCGAGATTGCTTGCGGGAGTGGTTAAAGCGTCGGTTATCAACGCGGGCGACGGCATGAACGAACACCCGTCCCAAGCGCTGTTGGACGGATTGACCGCACAGCGGCACTTTGGAAATCTTTCGGGCAAAAAGGTGGTCATAGTCGGCGATATCAAGCATTCCAGAGTGGCGCGCAGCGACGTAAGGCTGTTCGGCATGCTGGGCGCGTCGGTAACGGTGTGCGCGCCGTACTCTCTGCTTCCTTGCGGAATAGACGGCTTGGGCTGCGACGTTTCGACCGACTTTGACAAGTCGATACGCGGGGCTAACATAGTTATTCCGCTCAGGGTACAGCGCGAGCGCATTTTCGGTGCGTATTTTTCCACACAGGAAGAATATCACGAGTATTACGGCGTTACGCAAAAGCGGCTCGGTCTTTGCGCGGACGACTACATAGTTATGCACCCCGGTCCTATCAACCGCGGCTCGGAAATCACGGGCGAAGTTGCGGACGGGGACAAGAGCATGATTTTGGAACAGGTAACAAACGGCGTGGCGGTGCGCATGGCGATGCTTGATTTGCTCATAAACGGAGATAACATATTATGATATTACTTAAATCGGCGACTGTAGTCAATAATGACGGAATGCAGCAATCGGACGTTCTTATCGAGGACGGAATAATAAAATTGCTCGCACAGAATATAGATCATCCCGATGCGGATGTTATAGATTGCGAAGGTAAGCTTGTTTTCCCGGGGTTTATTGACATGCACTGTCATTTGCGCGACCCCGGACAAACGCATAAAGAAGATATACAAAGCGGAAGCCTTGCCGCCATATCGGGCGGCTTCACCACGGTGTGCTGTATGCCAAACACCACGCCGCCGCTTGACAATCCCGCTATGATTAGTTACGTGCGCGAAAAGAGCCGCTTATTCAATAATGCGGACGTATTTCCCATAGGCTGTATAACTTGCGGTCAAAAAGGCGTAGAGCTTTGCGAGTACGGAAAGATGAAGGCGGCCGGCGCAATAGCTGTGTCGGACGACGGCGTGCCGGTAGGCAACGGCGCCGTCATGCTCAACGCGCTCAAGTACGCCAAAACCTTCGGCTTGCCGCTACTTTCGCACAGCGAGGACAAAAGCATATCGGCAGGCGGAATGGTAAACGACGGCGATAACGCCACGGCATGCGGGCTTCGCGGCATTCCGCGTTCTGCTGAAAGCGCGGCGATTGCACGAGACGTACTGCTTGCCGAGGAGGCGGGAGCTGCCATTCACATCTGTCACGTATCAACTGCGGAGTCGGTGGATATTATACGCGCGGCAAAGGCGCGCGGCGTGCAGGTCACCTGCGAAACATGTCCGCACTACTTTGCGGCGACCGACGACGAGATTTTGTCGTATAATACCAACGCAAAAATCAATCCGCCGCTTAGGGAACAGACCGATGTGGAAGCGATTATGGAAGGGCTTAAGGACGGGACTATAGACGTTATTGCCACCGACCACGCGCCGCACCACTTTGACGAGAAGAACGTGGAATTCGACTATGCGCCGTTTGGCACTGTAGGGCTGGAAACGGCATTCTCGCTGGCGTACACATATCTTGTGCTGACCGATACTATCAAGCCGTCCGACTTGTGTCGGCTTATGAGCTACATGCCGGCACGCATTTTGGGACTTAACGATCGCGGCAGGATAGAGCGCGGCGCGCGCGCCGATATAGTCATAATCGACCCCGACGCGCAATTCGTTGTGGACGCCGAGCAGTTTAAATCAAAGAGCAAAAACTCGCTGTTTGACGGCTGGAAGCTTAGCGGAAAAATCACGCAAGTAATAGTAAAAGGAGAGATTAAAAAGCTGTGAAAAACATAACCGATACGCTTATCGACAGAATAGAAGCATTAAAAAACCCGACTGTTGCGGGGCTTGACCCGCGGCTTGAATATCTGCCCGAAGACTTAAAAAAGTGCGCTGTGACTCCCGAGAGTGCGTCACAGGCGATATTGGAATTCAACTGCCGCATAATAGACGAAATAAAGGACGTTGTTCCCGCCGTAAAAATTCAGTCGGCGTTTTACGAAATGTATTCGTTTTACGGCGTTCGCGCTATGGAACAAACTGCCGCTTACGCCAAAAAGAACGGGCTTATAGTGATGGCGGACGTCAAGCGCAACGATATAGGCAGTACCGCCGAAGCGTATGCCGCGGCGTACTTAAAGGGCGACCTTTACGACTATATCACGGTCAATCCGTACCCCGGGTATGACGGAATCAAGCCGTTTACCGATGTTTGCAAAGCTGACGGCAAGGGCATATTTGTGCTTGCGCGCATGTCAAATCCGTCCGCCGCACAACTGCAAAACGTTGTTGATAAGGACGGCAAGCCTATGTACATCCGCGTAGGCGAACTGATTGCCGAATGGGGAAATTCCACAATAGGCAAGTACGGTTACAGCGCGGTGGGCGCGGTTGTTGGTGCGACAAATCCGGACGAAGCAAGGTCTTTACGCAAAACGTTTAAGTCGGTGTTTTTCCTTGTCCCCGGGTACGGCGCTCAGGGCGGCAACGGCAAGGGCGCCGCGGCGTCCTTCGACGAAAACGGAAGGGGCGCTATAGTCAACAATTCGCGCGGAATAATCGCCGCGTACATGACGGACAAATATAAAGGACTTTCATATTACAAAGCGGCGCGGGAAGCGGCATTGTTTATGCAACAGGACTTAGCCGCCGCTCTCAACAAATAAACAAGGAATACACAAATGAAACCGATTGTGGCTGAGCTTACAATATCATCAATACAACGCTTTGACACCATGTACAGGGTGGAAGCGACAAGCAAAGACGAACTTCCTCGCATCGTTGCGGGACAGTTTGCGCACATTAAGGTGCCGAACAAAAACTTGCGCCGTCCCATTTGCGTGTACAAAAGCACTAAGAATACGATCACGTTTATCATAGCGGACGTGGGCGAAGGCACGCACGCGTTTGTTTCGCAAAAGGCGGGGGACAAGTTCGACGCGGTGTTGCCGCTGGGCAACGGCTTTCCCGTTCTGCCCGACAAGACCAATATAGCGCTACTCGGCGGCGGCACCGGCTGTGCACCATTGCTCAAGATTGCGGAAGACAATCCGTCGCTCAACATTACGGCGTTACTCGGCTTTCGCAATGCCGAAGCCAAGGGTGCGTACAAAGCGGACTTTGATAAATATTGCAAGCGCGTATGCTACTGCACGGACGACGGAAGCTTGGGTTATCACGGGTTCCCGACCGATCTGCTTACCGAAATCGCGCCCGAAGTTCTGTACGTGTGCGGCGCGCACGGCATGATGAAGACGGCAAAAGAGTATTGTAAAAAGCTGGGCGTAATCGGCTTTGCCAGTATGGAGCAGCGCATGGGCTGCGGCGTGGGCGCCTGCCTTGTGTGTTCGGTAAAGATTATGGACAACGGCAAGGAAAAGCTTTTAAGGGCGTGTGCGGACGGTCCTGTATTCCCGTTGGAGGACATAGTGTTATGAACATGAAGACGGTAATAGCCGGCGTGCAGTTTAAAAACCCTATCATAACAGCGTCAGGTACCTTTGGGTTCGGCAGGGAATACAATAATTTTTACGACGTGGGGCTTTTGGGCGGAATATGCTCCAAAGGTCTTACCTTGGAGCCCCGTCAAGGCAATCAGCCTGTGCGGATAGCGGAAACGGCGTCCGGCATGCTCAACAGTGTGGGACTGCAAAACCCCGGGGTTGAGTACTTTATTCAAAACGAACTTCCGTTTATGAAAGAGACGGGCGCGGTTGTAATAGCCAACGCCGCGGGCGCAGCGGAAAGCGACTACGTGGAGATAGTAAAAATCTTAAGCGACACAGCCGTAGACATGATAGAGCTTAATATATCGTGCCCCAACGTAAAAAAGGGCGGTATGGCGTTTGGCGTAGATCCGGACGGTGTTTCGCATATAGTAAAAGCTGTCAGAAACGTATGCAAAAAACCGCTTATAGTAAAGCTTACGCCCAATGTGTCGGACATAGCCAAAAACGCGCTGGCGGCGCAAAACGCGGGCGCGGACGCAATCAGCTTAATCAACACGGTTGCGGCAATGGCTGTGGATTATAAGACCCGCAGGCCCGTGCTGAAAGCGGTGACGGGCGGACTGTCCGGTCCTGCCGTAAAGCCGATTGCGCTAAGAATGGTTTACGAGTGTTACAAGCAAGTTAATATTCCCATAATCGGCATGGGCGGCATAGTTAGCGGCACGGACGCGGCGGAATTTATGCTTTGCGGTGCGGCGGCGGTTCAGGTTGGCACGGCAAATATTTTCGAGCCGTATGCGGCTATAAATATACTAAATGAGTTGA
>JAFLVI010000043.1 GCA_022508405.1 Clostridiales bacterium | reverse complement strand
TTCGCTTACAGGGCTTTTACCTTGTTTCGCGCTGTTTTCCAAACAGCTTCGGCTACTTATACCAAGTGCCCGTATACAAGTCCACTACCCCGCACATATTGCTATATACGGTTTGGGCTCTTACCCGTTCGCTCGCCACTACTAAGGTAATCGTTAATTTACTTTCTTTTCCTCCGGGTACTAAGATGTTTCAGTTCCCCGGGTTCCCGTATGCAAGCTATTTATTCACTTGCATACAACCATAGTTTCCTATGGCTGGGTTCCCCCATTCGGAGATCTGCGGGTCAAAGCTTATTTGCAACTCACCGCAGCTTATCGCAGCTTATCACGTCCTTCTTCGGCGCCAGATGCCTAGGCATCCATCGTATGCTCTTGGTAGCTTAATCGTCCAATTCCTAAAAATAAGAAATTACAAGATATAAACTTTCAAAATTGCATTGGTATAATACATATCACCAATTTTGATATTTGTATACTCGCTTTAAGTTATATGCAGTTGTCAATGTGCGACGCGGGGGACCTGTAAGGGTCAAAAAAAACACAACAAACAACAACTCGAGATTTTGTTCCCTATTACGTTATTGCTCATTATGTCCAGCGGTATGGCTTATTCGCGATACATGGATAACCCGTGTGCTGCCTTTTTAGGTGACAGCTTTGTCATGATAACACATCCATAAAGGTATGTCAAGCATTTTTTACAAATTTTTTTAATTTTTTTAAAAAATTTTTTCGGGGAGAATTTAAGGCTTTTTTACCCCACCTATGAAAAACAAAAAGGGAGCTTTAACCCGCTCCCTTTATTATTTTAGGTCTATCCTTATTTTTAATTCCGCATTCCGCATTCCGCATTCCGAATTACTACTACGTATCAATCCTAATAATCTTGTTTAACTCTTTATTTCTGTATGTAATATCATCTCTTGCGGTAAACCCTTGTTTTTCCCAAAAAGAATTCCCGACCTCATTCCTGTTGAATACAAGGAGAGCCACCTTATTTATCCCTTCTTCCTTTAAAGAAGCCAAACACTTTTCGACAAGCATCGAGCCTAAACCCTGCCGCCTATAAAGTTCGGCGACGGACATATGATATATGTAGCCACGCCGTCCGTCGTGTCCGGCTAAAACAATTCCCACTACTGCGTCATCTTCCACTGCAACAAATGAAGTGTTGGGATTGCGGTTTAAAAATTTTTCTATGCCTTCTTTTGAGTCGTCCAAATTGTTAAACCCCATATTTTTGCACGACATCCAAAGTGCATATACCATATCGTAGTCTGATATTGTCATTGTGCGTATTGTCATCATCCAATTCTCCCACCGAATAAACAATATAATCTACAGAGCGGTTAAGCACAAACACCTATCATTCCGAATTCCGAATTCCGAATTTACCCTTTGTACAGGTATTTCCACTCGCTCACGCCGAACAGCCCTTTGTGGTTGAGCTTGGCGTCTGGAATTACTATTAGAGTAAGAAAGGACAGCAGCATAAACGGCTCTATCTGCTTGTTGTAGTCCATATCGCCGAGAGCCTTAAACAGCTCGGCGCGGATTTTAAGCGCGTTCTCTGCCGACCCGTCCGTCATAAGCCCCGCAATCTCAAGCGGCAGCTTGCCTATAAGCTTGCCGTCCTTAACAAGCACGAGTCCGCCGTCGCTGCCCAGTCCGTTCACGGCAAGCAGCATATCACCGGCGTTGTCGCCCAGCACGGTTATGTTGTGCGCGTCATGCCCGACGGTCTGCGCAATCGCGCCGTTTTTAAGGTTGAACCCGTCCACGTAGCAATGCCCTATCATGCCGCTATTTGAATGCCGCTCGATACAGCACATAAGGTTGAGTCCGTCACGGCTTTTAGGATAAACGGTCTGCGTCACCACGGTGTTGGGAAACACGCGCATTGCCGGCATGCCCGCTTTAAACTCGAATTCAAAATCCTTTTTTGTCACCGACTTGATGTGCACACTGCCGTACAGCTTGCTCGCGTCGGCAGGCGTAACGTCAAACAGCGGCTTGCCGTTTTCCGCAACCCTATCTCCGTGATAGTACACCGCGTCTATCTTTTGTCCTATGTTGTCCGAACACAGCAAAAAGTCCGCCGAGTAGTCGGGCGCAATGGCGCCGTGCTTTTTTATGCCGTACGCTTCGAAAGCGTTGAGCGAAGCGATCGTTACCGCTTCTATCGGACTGAGTCCGCACTCTACCGCCATGCGCACCGCGTTTTGTATTGTGCCTATCTCAAACAAATCCTCCACGTTTCTGTCGTCCGTGCAGAACAGGAATCGGCGGAGATTGCTCTTGTTGACCGCTTTGATATTGGCAGTTAGGTTTTTGGTCTGGCTGCCTTCGCGGATCATCACGTACATGCCCTTACTTATTTTTTCCAGCACTTCGTCCACCGTTTCGCACTCGTGGTCGGTAAGGATATTCCCGCAAAGATACGCGTTGAGCGCGTTGCCGCCCACGCTAGGCGCATGTCCGTCTATAATGTCGCAGACGGAAAGCTTTTCCGTAACGTCATCGTCGCCGCCGATAACCGCAGGAAAGTTCATCATCTCGCCCAGTCCGAAAAGTTTGTACTTTTCCACAAGCCGCTTTACGTCCTTTGCGTCAAGCACGCAGCCCGACTTGTCTTCCGGCGTTGCAGGCACGCAGGACGGCATCATAAAATGCACGTCGCACGGTATGCCCTTTACGTCGTCCAGCATGAACTTTATGCCCGTCTCGCCGCACACGTTGGCTATTTCGTGCGGGTCGGCGTTTAAAGCGGTCACGCCGCGCGGCACCGCCGCCTTAAGATACTCGCTCGGGCGAATCATAACCGACTCGAAGTGCAAGTGCGTGTCGTAAAAGGACGGCAGCAAGTACTTGCCCGTTCCGTCTATTTCGGTTTTGCCGCTGTAACTCCCCACTCCGGCAAACTTTCCGCCGCAAATCGCGACGTCGCCCACAAAATATCTGCCGTTAAACACGTCGGCGACGGTCACGTTTTTAATCACTAAGTCGGCCTTTTGCTTGCCCGAAGCAACTTGAATGAGTTCTTTCATGTTTTTTCTCCTGTTATTATCCGTATAATTCAGTCGTCTTGTCTGTAAATAGGCATGCTGGGATTGGGCGCGATAAGGTCTTTTGCCTTGGGCTTGCGCTTTATCACCGTCTTTTGGAGCATAGGTCCAAGCATGTACAGCAATGCCGGCAGGACAAACAGCACGCACACAATGGAAATGATAGTGCCAAAGCCCAGCACCATGCCCATGGACGCGATGAGCGGATCGCTTGTCATAAGCCCCACAAGGAAGGACGCAACCGACATGATTGTACCCGAAGTGAGTATTGTGGGAAACGCCGCAACCATTGCGCCGATAACCGCTTCGCGGCGCGACAAGTGTGAACTGCCCTGTATATATCTGTTTGTCATGAGTATGGCGTAGTCTATTGTTGCGCCCATCTGGATTGCGCTTGCAATCAGGTACACAAAGAAGAACAGATTGTTGCCCAGCATGACGGGAATGGTAAAGTTGATGAAAATTGCGCCCTGAATGACGGCGACAAGCACTACAGGTATTCCCCACGACCGGAACGTGACGGCAAGTATAATAAATATGAAAGCGATTGTAAGTAGCGTTATTAACAGATTGTCCGTTTTGAACGAGCCGTTAAGGTCGTACGCGCTCATACTGGCGCCCGCAAAAATCGCTTGCGGCGCTATGCTCTTTACGTCGGAGGTCATGCGCTCTATAAAGTCGAAAGTGGTTTTGCCTTCCACCGGCGAGTCCAGTCCGAATATCAGCCTGTAATGGTTTTTTCCGACAAGCTGACCTTTGCCGAACTCCAAAAGATCCTTGTACGCGGCGATACTTTCCCCCGCCATTCCCATTATTTGCGGACTGGAAAACACAAAGTCCAACAAATCCAACACCGGTACAGAGTAATCGGCAAGATTGTTTAAAGCGCCGTAATCCCCGTGCGTCATGGCGTACAGCCCAAACAGCATGCGCGTGGTGCTATCTTCTATGCCGGTGGCGTCGGACAAATCGGCGTATGTAACATCGTCCGTCAAAAAGTACTGTTTATTTTGGTCGGTGCGGGACGGCAGGCTTATTGTAACCCAGCCGAGCGCGGAAGTGACAAGCGGCTCGCTCTGCACCTTTTCCACCACCTGTCGCTGAACGGCCACGTCGGTATCCTTGGGCAGCAGTATTACAAACATGTTGCTCGATCCGAACGTCTTTTCCATTTCCCGTTGCGCTATCATGGTGTCGGTCGGCCTAGAAGTGTCTATGGAATTTTGGCTGTAGCAGAACGTAACCGTTTGGCTGAGCCATGCGGTAACGCCGAACAGCACGGCAAACACCGCGCATATTGCGTACCGCCCTTTTATTACGCCCTTGCCCAAAATCGTTATTTTGGGAACAAAGTTGCGGTGGCGAGTTTTGTCCATAAGCTTTGTAAGCCACAACAAAATGCACGGCATGAAAAGGAAAACCGTTATAAGCGAACAGATTATGCTTTTTGCAAGCACCATGCCCAAGTCGAAGCCAAGCCCAAGCTGCATAAACATGAGCGCCACAAGTCCTGACACCGTGGTGAGCGAGCTGGACGCGATTTCGGGTATCGCCTTGCTTAGCGCCTTTGTGAGCGCGGCTTTGGGATTGGCGGGGTTTTTGTCCTTTTCCTCGGTAAAGCGGTGACAAAGGATAATAGCATAGTCGATTGCCAAAGCCAACTGCAAGACTATACACACCGTGTTGGATACAAACGAAATAGTGCCCAGCCAGTAGTTGGTGCCCATGTTCATCAACGCCGCCATTACAAACACCGCGGGGAAAGCCAGCACTTCCGCATAGCTTTTGGAAGTAAACAGCAGCACCGCCAATATGACAACCGCCGCTATCGCCAATACCACAACGACTTCGCCCGCCAATTTGTCGGCGTAATTGTTTACAAGCGGCGTGGGTACGCAGTACTTGTATCCACTGTTTCTTATTATCTTAACCGTTTGGTTGTACGCGTCTACGGCTGTTTTGTCGCCGCTGTCGCCTTGATAATATATATTGAACAGCGCGTTGTCGTCCTTGTAGGTGTCCGCCGTGCCGTCAAAGCCGACGCTGGTAACACCCTTTATATCCCCTATCTTTTCCGCCAAACCTCTTGCCGAAGTTATATCTATATCCTTTATCATGACGGTGGCAGTGCCGAAAGCGGCAAACTCCTCGTCCATGATTTTAATCGCCTTTTTGGTGTCCGTGCCCGCGGGCAGATAAGTGGTTATGTCGTACTCCACCTTGATTCTGGTCACTCCGTAAATGCAATACGCAGCCACCACAAGAAAAATCAGGAAAAATATCAACCGCTTTTCTACTATAAATCGGGCAATTTGTTTCATGATTTTATATTACTCTTTTGTTCAAAAAAACGCAAGCGAAATCGAATGCAGAATTAAGAATGCACAATGCGGAATTATAAATAAGGATAGACTTTTTATTTGTATTATGATATTATTTAATTGACAAAATAATATCAAAGGAGAATATTATGAATTTACGTAAGGTGGGAATTATAGGTTGCGGAATGGTAGGAAGCGCCACGGCGTTTTCGCTGCTTAACAGCGGGCTTTTTACAGATATGGTGCTTATAGACGTTAACCGCGCACGCGCCGAAGGCGAAGCTATGGACCTTAGTCACTGCCTTCCGTTTATCCGCCCGCTGGATATTATTGCGGGCGACTACCCCGACCTTAAGGACTGCGGCATAATAATCATCACGGCGGGAGTGCCGCAAAAGGACGGCGAGACTCGGCTTGACTGCATACACAACAACGTGCGCGTTTTTCAATCCATAATACCGCAGATCGTAAAGTACAATAAGGACGCAATCCTTTTGGTGGTGTCCAACCCCGTAGACGTGCTTTCCTACGTCGCGTACAAGCTGTCCGGATTGCCGAGCAGCCGCGTGTTCGGCAGTGGCACGGTGCTGGACTCGGCGCGGCTAAAGTTCGGCGTGGGCAGATGGTTAAACTTGGACCCCCGAAACATACACGCCTTTGTCATCGGCGAACACGGCGACAGCGAGCTTGCCGTGTGGTCCAGCGCAAACGTAAGCGGCATACCGCTTGACGACTACTGCGCTTTGCACGGCTACCACCACACAAACAACCGCGTGCAAATGGAAAACGACGTCCGCTCTTCCGCATACGAAATAATAAAAAGAAAGGGCGCAACCTACTACGGCATAGCCGCGGCAACCACCAAAATATGCAAGACAATAGTGCGCGACGAGCATTCCATAATGCCCGTAAGCACGCTTATTAACGGTCACTACGGACTGGACGACGTGTATATTTCCGTCCCTGCTCTTATGGGGTCGCGCGGCGTGGAAGATATTATAGATATTCCGCTTTCGCCCATTGAGCAAGCAAAGCTTTTAGACTCCGCCAATACGCTTAAAAGCGTGATAAACGAATTGAAAATTTAGAATGAAAAATGAAGAAAAAATCGTTCGAGAATAACTCGAACGATTTTTTTGTTTTATATTACTTTGAGCTCTTTAAGCCACTTTTTCATGTCGGTTAGCGACATGTCGCTTGTTATGCGCTTGCCGGGCAACCAGTTTGTTTCCGGTGACGTTTTTGCTTGCAGAACTGCTTCCGTTTTGCCGAGCTCGCTGCTGCCGCTTGTGGCAAACGGCACAAGCGTTTTGCCCGAAAAGTCGTAGCTCTTTAAAAAACCGTTGATTATAGTGGGCGCAATGTACCACCATATGGGGAAGCCGACAAACACTACGTCATAGCTGTCCATGTTTTCCACCCTGTCGGCGATTGCCGGCTCTTCAAGCGTGCGCATTTCTACCGAAGTGCGGCTGTTTTTGTCGTTCCAGTCGAGGTCGGCTTCGGTGTACGGAACAACCGGCTTGATTGCAAACAAGTCCGCACCGGCAGCTTGGGCAAGCTGCTTTGCCGCCATTGCGGTTTCGCCGCCGCACGAAAAATACGCTACCAAAATCTTTTTGCTCATTATTATGTTCTCCTTGTATAGTTATTTAAGTTATTTCCACAGCACTATGTTGTCTATGTTGGCTATGCCGTTGTTGCACCTTATCTCCACCGTGTGTTTGCCTAATTTAAGGTCATCCGACAAGAACACCATTTCCGAATCGCCGGTTACGCCCTTTAGCGCAATTTTGCCTGCCGACTTGCCGTCGATAAACACTTCCATGCCGCCGAACCGCGCGCCCTTGTAAGCATACACCGCAAACGCCGAGCCGGTAAACGTAAACTTCATTGTGGCGTTGTCGCTGCCCTCGTAGATATGACCGAAGGTGTATGCTCCCGCAGCGGTCGCCCACCTGCCGTCGTACGCAAACATTCTGTTGTCCGCTTCGAATACCGTGCCGTTATTCAGAATTCGCCTTGACGCAAAGCCGATTGCGGACGCCGCAAAATAGTCGTTTTCGGTTCGCGTTACGGTCATCTTGTAATATCCGAATGTGATATATTCGCCGAGAGGCACTTCCAAGTCGGCGCCGTTTGCGTGCTGAGCATTTGTAATCGTTTTTTGGGCTATTACCGGTCCGTTCTTGGATTTGCGGAATTCCAACGTGATATCAATGGGCAGTCCCGTCTTGTTGTCGCTATCATTGCGGGCAAACACAACAAACGTATTTGCCGTAATATCCGTTTCCAAATTGACGGACAAGTTAAACGGATGAGCGGCATTGATATATGTTTCAGGTTTGCCGTTTACGTGCTTGGCGCTGTGTGCGGTTGTATTGGGATCCCCGTCAAACAGATTTTCTATTTTGTATCTGGGGTTGTTATCCCAATGCAAAAAGTCGTGCTCGTCAATGCTTTGTCCTTCGGTATAGTATTCCACCTCATCGCCGCGGTACGAATACCGGTAGTCGCGCAGGAAGAAGTAGTCCGAAGTAAACGTCTCTTCTATCGACTCGTACGTGGTGCGGTAGCCGTTGACATAGCTTAAGGAAACCGTCTCTTGCGGGTTTTCTATAATATTACCGTTGCCGTCCACAAAATTGCCGTCTTCGTCTATAACGCCGTTGGATACGGTAAACTGCCCAAGTCCCAGACCGATATACGCATTTTTACCGCCTCTGACGTCGCTTTTTAGCACTGCTTTAAAGTACACCCAGTCGTCCGCAGTAAACCGCTCGTCATGGTACGTTGTGGGGTCGTTGGGATAGAAATTAGGATGCGTTGCGTCCGTTTTGATCGTGGCAATCTGTCTGTAATTCTCCGCCGCATTGACGGAAATATACAACGCGCAATCCCAGCGTCCACGAAGCGCTATACGGTACTTGCCCGTTTCCGGAATATACAACTTGCCCCTAATTTCGTAGAACGTGTTTGCGGGCAAAGGCTCATTGGACCAAATCTCGGTGTTGCTGTTTTGCGTGGGATTTACATTGTTTACGGTTTCGCTGCTTATTGCATTTTTAAATCCGCTTTCGTACGCGTCGACAGCGCTAACGGGCATATCGCTCTCGTCGTAGGTGTAAACGGTGCGCGTTAAAATGTTTTTGGTCATTTCATGCGATTGCTTAAATTCAAGAACCAAATCCACGTCGTCCACCTTAAATGCTCCGTCTGTTTTGGTTATGCCAAGCGTAACGACTATTTTGCCGGAAAGCATATTATTTGCGTTCGGTTTGTACGTGTACACCTTGTCGCTCTTTTTAGTAAGTTCGCCGTACTGCGGCGCAATCACCTTTTTTATAGTGTATGTAAAGCCGTCGGGTATGACAATGCTGCCCTGCTTGTATTTTCCTTCTTCTTCCGCGTACTCGCGCAAGTCAACGTCTATAGTCTCGCCGTAGTTTATTGCATAAGGCTGCATAGTGGAAATATACCGCTTGACGCCGTCGTACATATAGCTTCTGCCCGTTTGATACACGGACGAAACCGGCACAAACATGGGATAGTCCTTTTGTGACGTTTTGAGTGCAGTGTAGTCCGCTGTGGCAAACTTGCTAATCATCTGCGTGTAGTACCACATGTTTTGATGCGTAACTTCGCCCCACTTTTGGAAGTAATTAAGATCGCGGCCGAAAGACGATTTTATAAACGCTTCCTGTCCGAGATTATGTAGTAACGTTGCGTATACCGCAAGCCCGTTGGTATCCGCTATCTCGCCCCTCTTTACTCGGTTGAGCGCCCATGTTGCGCACGTATATGTGTTCCAGCCGCTCAATCCACCGCTACCGTATGCGCCCATCTGCCGCGCAGAAGACACGCCGGTAAACAGCGAGTATTCCACAAGCGAAAGCGCGTTGTTTGTAACCTCGCCGTCACTGCCGCAGCCGTAGCCTTGGAAGTTGTGGTTGTATTCGTGAATATTACCCCATGCGCCCGAACGAACAAACGCATCGTAGTTGAGCGAACCGCTCATCCAGCCGGCGGGACAGTTGACAGACATCTGTCCCGGGAAGGCAACCGCCGCGCCCGCCGCAACAAACGGATCGTAAATGAACACTATTCCTTGATTGTTGCGTTGTGTGGACACAAGCGAGATTTTTTCCCAAAGCTCGGCGGCCTTGTAGATGTTGTCGTAAGAAAGCAAGGCGGCTGTCAACGCACTTTTAGGTCCGGAATGCAAAACGCCGTTTTCGCGCACTTCCAAGTCAAAATACGGCGCGGAAGATTTTAGATTTTCGGCATAATCTTCCGGCGATGTGTAACCCATTATGAAATGCGCATACCGCACCCCGCCGCTTATCGTCACCGAAAACTTAACCGCCCTGTTGTATATGTAAATAGGTCCGCCCAAGAACGAGCCCACATACGCAGTGTAAACATGGCGACTGCCGTCATATATGGAGTTAACTGTGTTAACCACCATGGTGTTGAGTATGATGGGCATGCGGTTGATTCCCCTTGCCGCCCAAATGTTGTTGGCCTTTTTGTTGTATAATGCTTGACCGATTAAAACTTCTATGCCGCCGGTTGCTTGCATATCGGCTTCGCTGATTTCTATCTTGATAATCTCGCCCGCCGGAGCGTACACACCGGTAACGTTATATGACGTTCCGTTTGCACGCGGATTGTAAGTAAGCTTTTTTATGATAGCGGGCTCGGCGTCCGATACGTTGCCGTAATACATACTGTCGGCGGCGACATGCTTGTAAAGCTTTTTGCCCGTCGGTTCTCCGCGAAGGTACAGATTGCCGTCCGCATCCATCTTGTCAAATGTGTCTTGCGGATAGCTGTTTCCGATACGAGTGTTTACAGATACAAGCTGAGTGCTCTCCGCAATGACAGCCTTTCTTTGATCTTCGTTATACGATGTTCCGCTGCCGAATATAGGATAAGCGTTTATCGTGCCGTTTTTTACCAGTCCCTCGTCACTCGTTTCCGTGGGAATCTTGCGCGCGACCGTTCCCAAATACTGCGCACTGTATCCTACCTTTGTGCGGTTTTTGTAATTGTTTACATACGACCCTTCCACAATGTCGCTTTCGCTTACAAACATGTTGTCGGACGGCCTAGTGCCTTTTAAATAGTCGTCGCTTGTAGCGGAGTATACTCCGCCCTTGCCGCCGGTCTTATCGCCGCTACACGAAACGAGCGATACGGTGAGTATAACCACAATAAGCACAACGGCAAGCACTGCCGACGCTATGTATACAATAAGCTTTTTGTTAGGCGAAACTGCCGCCCAACCGGTTGCGCCTTTGCCGGACCGCGTGCCGCCTTTGCCGTTGCTCTTGCTCTTTGATTTGTCGGACTTAACCGTTTTACGCTTGCTATTGGCAGAAACGACCGCCGCAACTTCGGCATCCGTCTTTTGCGCCGCAGCGCGCTTTACCCGCTCCGCAGGCGCGGCAGATTTGGAAGTAGCGGAAGACCTTGCAGAAGAAGCAGGCTTTGCCGTCGAAGCAGTCCTTTCGGTAGACGCAGGTCTTGCCGTCGACGTAGTCCTTTCGGTAGACGCAGGTCTTGCCGCAGACGTATGTTTTTCCGCAGGTACGGGTCTTTCAGCCGAAACGGGCTTTGCTGCCGACGGTCTGACAGGCGTCTTTTCCGCCGCCAAAGTTTTTACCACCGGAGTGGGTCTTGCGGCGGACGGCGTGGGCGCGGGTTTTGCCGTGGACAAGGGTTTTACCGGAGTCGTGGGCTTTGCCGCCGTAGATGACGGTCTTGCCGAAGGCGTAGGCTTTGCTGCAGGCGTAGGCTTTGCTGCAGGCGTAGGCTTTGCCGCAGGCGTGGGCTTTGCCGCAGGCGTTGCCGTTCTTTGCGCCGCCGCACGCTTAACCTGCTCCGCTGGAGTAGGCACTGATTTTGCCGCCGTAGACGGCGCAGGCCGTGCCGAAGGAGTCGATTTCGCCGTAGCGGATGTAGGCTTTGTCGGAGACAAAGGCTTTACCGTAGGCGTTGATTTTACCGTCGGTTTGGAATTTTGATTATCTGCCAAGATAAATCTCCTTTTAAATGCCGTATAGGGCAAAATATCGATTATAGCCAAGTATATAATAGCACATTACCTAAAAATATGCAATGTAATTCAAATACATTTATCATTTTTGCTCAAATTAAAAATTACCGCAACCGCATAAAAACGGTTGACAAGCCAAAACAAATTTGATATGATTACTTTTGCATGGGGATTTAGCTCAGTTGGTAGAGCATCTGCTTTGCAAGCAGAGGGTCAGC
>JAFLVI010000042.1 GCA_022508405.1 Clostridiales bacterium | reverse complement strand
AAATTACCGGCGTCGGTCTTATGGCGTGCAAAAAGGCGCTTGTTGCCACCGACGGGGATATCGATAAAGCGTGCGAATACCTGCGCGAACAGGGTATGTCCATAGTCGCCAAAAAGGCGGGCAGAATAGCTGCCGAAGGCGCGGCATGGTCTGCCATTTCCGCCGACAAGCATACCGGCGCTTTGGTGGAAATCAACTGCGAGTCGGACTTTGTTGCCAAAAGCGATGTGTTTGTAAACCTTTGCGAAGTTGTAGCAAAAGCCGCCGTAACAAGCGAAAAGTCGGACGTGGACGAGCTTAAAGCCGTAAAGACCGCGGACGGCACGGTGGAAGAGCTTATCACATCCGCCACCGCCAAGACGGGCGAAAAAATTTCGTTGCGCCGCGTAGCCGTTCAGAAGAATGCGGGCGCAATCGAAGAAGCGTATATACACATGGGCGGCAAAATGGGCACGCTTGTGGAAGTGTCGGTCGAAGGACTTACGGACGCCAACACGGCGGAAATCGTTGCTATGGCGCACGACGTTGCCATGCACATTGCCGCATTCCAGCCCCCGTATGTTCGCAAGTCGGACGTGCCGCAAGAAGCGGTTGACCGCGAGCGCGAAATAATCAAGCAACAGCTTATAAACGATGAAAAGAACAGCAAAAAGCCCGAACAGGTTTTGGCAAAGATTGCCGAGAACAAGCTGGGCAAGTTCTTTGAAGAAAACTGCCTTTTGTATCAGGCGTTTGCAAAAGACCCGTCCATTACGGTCGAACAGCTTGTAGCTTCCACCGCAAAAAAGACAGGCGCCAAGCTGGACGTTGTTCGGTTTACTAAGTTTGTCATGGGCGAGGGCATAGAAAAGCGCAGCGACAATCTTGCCGAGGAAGTTGCCAAATTGTCGGCAAAATAATCAATGTTTTATCGATCGGCTTATCGTTAATTTCGGTAAGCCGATTTTTTGAAATTTTCCGCTTTTTTTATAAGGAGCAGTGATGTATAAAAGAGTTTTGTTAAAGCTTAGCGGCGAAGCGCTTGCAGGCAAAAGTGGAACAGGCATAGATCCCGAAACCGTGGATAAGGTAGTTGTTCAGCTTGTAGCGCTCAACAAAAGCGGCGTGGATGTGGCTATAGTAGTCGGCGGCGGCAATTTTTGGCGCGGCAGACAAGGCGTTGCCATGGACAAGGTTACGGCAGATCACATGGGCATGCTTGCCACCATCATGAACGCACTGGCGTTGCAGGACGCAATAGAAAAAAAGGGTGTTGCAACGCGTGTTCAGACCGCGCTTTCCATTCCGGCGGTTGCCGAGCCGTTTATACTCCGCAAGGCGCTTAGGCATTTCGAGTGCGGGCGCATAGTCATTTTTGCTTGCGGCACGGGCAATCCGTACTTTACAACAGATTCCGGTGCGGCGCTGAGAGCGGCGGAGATCAAGGCGGACGTACTGCTTATGGCAAAGAATGTAGACGGCGTGTACGACTGCGATCCCAAAACAAACAAAAACGCCAAAAAATACACCGAGCTTTCGTACATGGATGTAATCAACAAGAACATTGCGGTAATGGACTTTACGTCCGTTACAATGTGCATGGAAAACGATATTCCGATTGTAGCGTTTGGGCTTTCGGAAGAAAACAGTATTGTTCGCGCCGTGTCGGGCGAAGCAATCGGCACAATAATTCACCGATAATTTTCGGACAAGGAGATATATTATGCAGAACGAGATTTTGATAGAAACTTCAAACAAGATTGACGAAAAGTTCAACAAGGTGCTCGATCACCTTAAATCGGAGCTCAACTCCATGCGCGCGGGCCGTGCAAATCCCGTTGTGCTCAGCAGGGTTATGGTCGATTATTATGGCATGATGACGCCGATTAACCAAATGGCAAACATTCAGGTGACCGATGCACGCACGCTTACCGTGTCGCTGTACGACGTGTCCGCTCTTAAAGAAGCAAAAAAGGCGATTATAGCCGCCGATCTCGGGCTTAATCCCGTTGACGACGGCAAGGTTATTCGTCTGTCCTTCCCGCAACTTACCGAGGAGCGCCGCAAGGATCTTATAAAGCAGGTGCGCAAGGTAGGCGAAGATAGCAAGGTTGCGCTCAGAAACGAGCGCCGCGACGCCATGGATGTCGGCAAAAAGCTCAAAAAGGAAGTGTCGGAGGACGACATTGCCGAATTCGAAAAGGTCATTCAAAAAAAGCTTGACGCCGCTGTGGAAAAGGTGGATAAGCTTATAAAGGACAAGGAAGCCGACTTACTTGAAATCTAACAAAAAGGATTTGGCTATTGTATCCGCGCCCAACCATGTGGGCATAATCATGGACGGCAATCGCAGGTGGGCGAAGGGACGCTTGTTGCCGCGAGCGGCAGGACATCGCGCCGGTGCGAAAAACGTTGTGCCCATTGTGGGTTGCGCTTTTGACTGCGGTGTAAAAATCGTAACGCTGTACGTGTTTTCCGCGGAAAATGCGGGTCGGTCGGAAGACGAGGTTTCCGCACTGATAGATTTGATACGCGATCAAGCCGAGCCTATGGCAAAAAAGCTGTTGGAGATAGGCGCGCGCGTATGCTATTCGGGTGACAGGTCGTACTTTCCGCAAGACGTTCGGGATATAATGGACGATGTGGAAAGTCGCAATACCGATAGTAACGCGCCGCTTGTAAACATGGCAATGAATTACAGCGGCAGAGCGGAGATAGTGCGCGCGTGTGCCTTAGCGGCGGAGCGCGGAAGCATTACGCAAGAAGCGATAGAGAGCAATCTGTACACGGCAGGGTTGCCCGATCCCGATATGATTATCCGCACGGGCGGGGAAAAGCGGTTAAGCAACTTTTTGCTGTATCAAGCCGCGTATAGCGAGCTATTCTTTACCGACACGCTTTGGCCTGACTTCGGCAAGAAAGAACTTAAATCGATGTTCGAGGAATTCTCGCACAGGACAAGAAGATTCGGAAAATCATAAACTTAACTTTTTACGGAGGTACGGTAATAACTATGAAAAAAGACCGAGTGATTACCGGCACGTTTATAGCCATTGTGTACATTGCGGTGTTTTTGCTGTCGATGTACGTTCATCCCATATTCTTTGACATATTTATGTTTGGCATAGCCTTGGGCGGCACTTACGAAATGTGCAAGGCTGTTTCAAACTTTACCAGCGAGCCCATTTTCATCATCGACCTTATAGCCGTCGTGCTTGGATTTGCCGGATTTTGGTTTTCGCAATACTACTTCAGGACAAACGCATCGGGCATGACCGGCTACTTTGTCACGCTTGCCGTCATGGTGATAGTGACGGTGCTGACTACCGCATTTTCCAAAGTGTACGTAAAGGGCAACGCTATTTCCACGATTTTTGTCATGCTGTATCCCAATGCGCTTCTCATGTTTGCTGTTGGAATAAATTACTTTATGGTCGCAGAAGTGGGTATAAGCATAATATCTTCTTTGCCGTTCCGCAACGCCGGTATTGCGCTGATGTTTTTGGTACCGGCGCTTACAGACGTTTTTGCTTATCAAATCGGCAGTACCATAAAAGGCAAAAAACTTTGCCCGTCAATCAGCCCCAACAAGACGATAAGCGGCGCCGTGGGCGGACTGCTCGGCGGACTTGTTGGCGCCGGACTTGTGCTGCTTTTGACTTATCTTGCCACACGGTTTAACGTCAATCTGTTCGGGCTTGCGATGCTTACGGACAACTGGGCTACCACCATAGTAAACTTTGTAATGCTCGGATTGTTCGGCTCGGTGTTCGACCAGATGGGCGATCTTGCGGCGTCGTTTGTCAAGCGCCGCGCGGGAATAAAGGACTACTCCAATCTTTTACCCGGTCACGGCGGCATACTTGACCGCGTGGACGGATTTATGTTCTGCGGCGTGTTCTTTTATATGTACTTTGCCGTGGCAATACTGTTGCTATGAAGAAAATAGCTATACTCGGTTGCACCGGTTCTATAGGGCGGCAAACGCTCGACATAGTGCGGAGCAATCAAGATAAATATAAAATTACGGGTTTGTCATGCGGCAGCCGCGCAAGTGATCTTGCGGCGGTTGCGCATGAATTTTCGTGCAAAAAACTCGGTATTGCGGCGGACGATAAATACGCGGAGTTAAAAGGACTTGCGCCGGACGCAGAGCTGTTTTGCGGCGACGACGCACTTACCGCCGTTATGGACGACGCGGACACCGTTGTTATTGCGGTTGTCGGCATGATAGGGCTAAAGGCTGTGCTTTACGCGCTTAAAATGGGAAAGACCGTTGCGCTTGCCAACAAGGAATCGCTTGTTGCGGGCGGCAGTATTGTAACCGAAAGGTTAAAGCACGGCGGCACGATTTATCCCGTGGATTCCGAACATTCCGCCGTATGGCAATGCCTGCAAGGCGAAAAGCATTTTAAACGCATAGTACTCACCGCAAGCGGCGGTCCGTTTTATTTTACCGATACCGACCTACATGATGTTACGCCCGAGCAGGCGGTAAAGCATCCAAATTGGAACATGGGTAAAAAGATATCGGTGGACAGCGCTACAATGATGAACAAGGGCTTGGAAATCATAGAAGCGCGCTGGTTGTTTAATACTACAAGCATCGACTACGTCATTCATCCCGAAAGCGTTGTTCATTCTTTTGTCGAGTTTAACGACGGGTCTATCAAGGCGCAAGCGAGTTTTCCGGATATGCGACTACCCATACAATATGCGCTATGTTATCCGGAGCATGCGGAAAGAAATTATACGCCGCTTAAGCTTCCGCTGTCGCTAAATTTTTTGCCGCCGGACGAAACAAAGTTTCCCGCACCAAAGTTGGCAAAGCAGGCTATTGCCTCGGGTGGAAACAGTTGTGCGGTGTTAAACGCGGCCAACGAAGCTGCGGTTTCGTTATTTTTGGAGCGTAAGATTCCGTTTACCGACATTGTGCGCATTGTAGAAGACGCGCTTAACAGCGAGCCGCATTGCGATTTGACTTCGGCGGACGACGTTTTCGAAACGCATAATAGAGTGCAGAAAAAAATATATTGTAAATACAGAGGACAATAGCTTGTATTTGGGTTTTATACTGTTATCCATAGTGATTTTGCTCGTAATGGTGCTAATTCACGAGCTGGGGCACTACACCGCCGCAAAAGTGCTCGGCTTTACGGTGGAAGAGTTTTCGGTTGGATTCGGACCGAAAATAATAAGCAGAATCCGCAGAAACGGCGAAAGATTTTCGCTTAGGGCTTTGCCGCTCGGCGGATACTGTGCGTTTTACGGCGACGAAATGGAAGATGAAGAACAGCCTAAACCGGCGCCGACCTTAACCGATACCGTAAAACAAAATGACGAAACCGAAAATGCGCAAAAACAAGACGACCTTTTGTCTTACGTAATGCGCAGTAAAATCGAAGAAGAAAAAGCGGCAAAGGCGGATGACCCCGCGCCCGTTCGGTTGGATAAAAGCGGCATGGTGGCAAAGACTTTTTACCAGCATCAGCCGTGGAAGCGCATTATAGTTTTGCTGGGCGGTGTGGTGTTCAACTTTTTGTCGGCTATTATTTTTGCGCTTATATATATTTGGGCTGTGGGTTGTCCCGCGCCGCAAATTGCCGAAGTGTACACGGACGCGCAAAGCAATCCGTACAACGCACTGCAAAAGGGCGATATAGTGCTTGCTGTAAACGGTCAGGATATCACTGTAATGACAACGTATAACGAATTGGTGCAAAACGCCAAAGAAGGCGAAACGCTTAAATTCAAGGTAGACCGCAAGGGTAAGATAATCACGGTAGACGTTCAGCGTAAAAAAATTACTTATGAGAAAGACGGTAAACCCGCCGAATACGTCGGTTTCGGATTTGTATCCCAAACCACATTTATCAAAGCAGACGCCGCACACGCCTTTACTTATTGTGTGCCGTACACGTTCAAGCTGTCGTGGTCCATACTCGGCTCGTTCGGACAGCTTATTACCGGCAAAGTGCCGATTACATCGGTGACCGGACCGGTCGGGTCGGTCAAGTTAATGGCGGACGTGTCCAAAGCGGACGGGCGAAACATACTTATACTTTTGCCTTTACTCGCAAGCAACCTTGCAATGTTCAATCTTTTGCCGTTTCCGGCGCTTGACGGAGCGCAAATAATTTTCACTATAATCGAGTGGATAAGAAAAAAGCCGATCAAGCGCAAGATACAGGGCATGATAAACGCAATCGGGCTTATGGTGCTGCTACTTTTTGTTTTGATTGTTGACATTTTGTCTTTTGCGTTGTAAAATATATCCGTGAGCAAAACGGTTAAAATAAAAAATATAGCTATAGGCGGCGGTGAGCGCATTGCCGTCCAGTCCATGACAAACACCGACACGCTTGACACTAATGCGACGGCGGAGCAATTATTTCGCCTTCAAAACGCGGGGTGCGATATTGCGCGGCTTGCCGTGTCGAGCGAAGCGGAAGTGCAGGCGTGTAAACCGCTCATCGGCAAATTTAGTATGCCGCTTGTCGCAGATATTCAGTTTGATTATCGGCTTGCCATAAGGTGCTGCGAGATCGGGTTTGACAAAATCAGATTCAACCCTGGCAACATCGGTGACGAAAGCAAAGTAAAACAAGTTGTGGACGCGTGCAAAATGCACGGTGTTCCCATTCGCATAGGCGTAAATACCGGCTCGCTGGAAAAAGAATTGCACAGAATGGAAAAGAGCGCCGCGCTTGTGGAAAGCGCGTTAAAGCATGTGCGCATTTTGGAAAAGTACGGGTTTTACGATATTGTAATATCGGTAAAATCGTCGGACGTAAAAACAATGGTCAGTGCGTGCCGCAAGCTTGCCGCTACGGTTGATTATCCGTTGCATCTGGGCGTTACCGAAAGCGGGACGGGAGAGCGCGGTGTGGTGCGCTCGGCGGTCGGCATAGGTGCGCTTTTGCTTGACGGCATAGGCGATACCGTGCGCGTGTCGCTTTCCGGCGACCCTGTAAACGAGATATGCGCCGCCAAGACGATATTGCAGGAAGTGGGCGCGGACAAAAACTATTGCGAGATTATCTCTTGTCCTACATGCTCGCGCTGTAAGTACGATTTAAAATCGATTGTGGATAGGCTTAAGTCCGAAACGGAAAACATAAAAACCCACGTAAAGGTCGCGGTTATGGGCTGTGTGGTCAACGGACCCGGGGAAGCGGCGGACGCAGACTTCGGCGTTGCCGGCGGCGGGGAAAATAAAGCGGCGCTGTTTGTAAACGGCAAGGTTGTAAAAACAATTACAACGGACGAGATTGTCCCCACACTGCTTGAACTTATTAACCAAAAGATAAGCGGTTAAACGTATGAACGAAATTTACCAAAGCATTTACAACAAATCAAACGGCAAGTACGGAGCTTTGCGTTTTCCGTATGTAACTTTCGGCGATACGGCGGAAGTTACCGTGGTGTGCAAAAAAACGGACAGAACGTTTGTGGACGGCAATATGGCAGAGCTTTCCGCGCTTATAAAGGACGCATGCGGTTTTCACACGCCTATTACGATTAAAGTCAAGGACGATGTATTGACGGCGGCGGCGCTGAGAATGGCGGTTGTAAGGTTTACCGAACAATTCAGTTACGTGTCGTCCATGTCGCATGCCGTGACTGTTACCGAACCCGACTTTACGGTCAAGCTAAAAATGCACGGCGCCATGCACGAGCTGGCGCAAGACGATTATCTTCCTCGCCTTAAGGAATTTTTGCAAAACAACTATGTCGATGACATTTCCGTACAAGTGGAAATTGTGGATTATGCCCAAAGCGGCACATCGCAGGCAACGGCGCACGGCACCAAAAAGGAGTATGCGCTGTACGACGTGCGCTCTGTTATAGGTGACTTTAAGCCGGAAAAGGCGCGCGCAATATCGGCTGTTACGTCGTCGGAGTACAACGTAACGGTATGCGGCATTTTGGCAATGCAGACCGAATTTACCAGCAAGGGCGGCAGAAGCTACGAACGGTTTTTGTTATACGACGGGGACGTGTCGCTTCAATGCATGTTTTATCCGAACGGTAGTCAAAGCATAGTCAAGGCGGCGGAGCTAATCAACAAGCCTGTTTGTGTGTGCGGAAACGTCGACTATGACGAACGCCGAAACGAAGGGACAATCAAAGTACAATCGCTTGCGCTGTGTAAGGCGGATGGCTTACAGCCGCTACCCGAAAAGCCTGCGCCCGATTCTTACGGAATTGTTTTTCCGCAAAACTACGAAGTGCTTGTTCAGTCCAGCATGTTTGACGGCAACACGGAAGTGCCGCATTCGCTTATGGGCGACTTTGTGGTGTTTGACTTTGAAACGACCGGACTATCCGTCATTTACGATAAGCCCACAGAGCTTGGCGCGGTCAAGATTTCGGGCGGAAAGCTTAAAGAGAGTTTTACCACGCTTATAGACCCAAAAAGGGAGATCCCGCCCGAGGTTGTGGAAAAGACGGGGATTACCAACGATATGGTAAAGGGTCAGCCGCTATTTGAAGATATTTTGCCCGACTTTTACAAGTTTACATACGGATGCGGTCTGGTGTGTCACAACATAGCGTTTGACTTTCCGTTTTTGCTGCGCGGCGGCAACCGCAGCGGATGGGCGTTTGGCAACAGAAAAACATTCGATACAATGGCGATTGCGCCGCTTGCCATACATGGAATAACAAAGCTTACTTTGGACAGCGTTTTGGACGGCTTGGGGTTAAGCAACGACAACGCGCACCGAGCGCTCTCGGACGCGGCTGCAACCGCAAAAGCATTTATCGCAATGAAAAAGATTTTGGCAAAGTCCTAAATATTTTATAAAAAATGCGCAAAACACTTGCAATACTTGTGCAATAGTGTTATATTATTAAAGGTACTATAAGGTTTAGCATGAGAGTGGGTTGCGGCCCGCTCTCAATTGTTGTACGGGCTTTTGCCCCAAGAAGCACATTTTTACGGCAAAATCTCGGTCTATACGACCGAAGCGTCGCTTGACGTACATCGCTCCGCAGTATGACTGCGCTCCGTTTCGGTCGTCTGTCCTCGTGATTTTGCTCGAAAAAACGCTTTGCGCCCGAACGGGTGTGCATATTGGGTCAACACCCGTACGGATGCTGCTATTTCGGGATAAGTACCGTTTGGAGGTTTATCATAAACATCGTTATCGAAAAGGCAATGCCTGTAATACAAGATGTGCTTGAAAAAATGGGCTACGAGCTTGTGGACGTGGAGTACAAGTCCATGTACGGCGATATGCACCTTATTATATATATCGCAAGCGAAAACGGCATTAGCTTAGACGATTGCGAAGCGGTTTCAAACGCTTTGGACGGGCCGCTTGACGCGCTGGACCCCACGGACGGCAGACTGTACCACTTGGACGTGTCGTCGCCGGGGCTTGACAGACCGTTCAAGACACAGCGCGATTACGAGCGCAACTACGGTCAAAAGGTAGAAGTTAAGCTTTTTGCACCAATCACGGGGACAAAGGCAAAGCTTTACGAAGGCGTGCTCAAAAACCGTTCTGACGAGTCGATCACTATAGAAGTGGACGGCAAAGATTTGGTTATAGAAAACTCGCTTGTGGCTATGGTTCGGCCATATGTTGAGTTTAACTAATATATAAAAATTTTCGGGAGAAGAAAAATGGCAAAAAAGAATACGACACTTACGCTGCAAGCTGACTTTTACGACGCTCTTACCGATTTGGAAATAGAGCGCGGTATAAAAAAAGAAGTGTTTATCGACGCTTTACAGGACGCTCTTACCAGCGCGTACAAAAAGCAGTACGGCGTGCCCAAAGCCATCAAGATAATCATGACCCCCGAACTCAAAACGTTTGGCATTTATACCTGCCAAAAGGTTGTAGAGGTCGTGGAGGAGCGCGAGACGGAAATCAGCCTTGAAGACGCGCGACTAATCGACAAAAAGTACAAGGTCGGCGACGAGATTTTGGGCGCTGTGGATGCAAACGAATTCGGACGTATCGTCGCGCAAATGGCAAAGCAGATCGTCACGCAAAAGCTGCGTTCTGTGGAAAGCGAAAAGGCGTACAGCGAGCTTGCGGAAAAGGAAGAACAGATAGTTACGTGCATTGTTCACCGCATAGACGGAAAAAACGTGTGCGTGGAAATCCAAAAGATGGAAGCCATTTTGTATCCCAAAGATCAGCTGCCGGGCGATAAGTTTAAGGTGGGCGACAAAATCAAGGTTTTTGTGCGCGGCATAAAGACGACTGCGCGCGGACCGCAGGTGCTTGTTACCCGCACCGCCCCCGGGTTTGTACGCAAGCTGTTCGAGCTTGAAGTTCCCGAAATAGCCAGCGGCGTTGTTGTAATCAAGGGCATAGTACGCGAAGCGGGACTGCGCACCAAAATGGCGGTGTACGCAACCGATTCCGGCGTGGATGCGGTAGGCGCGTGCGTAGGCAACCGCGGCGCTCGCGTAAACAGCATTATATCCGAAGTGGGCGGGGAAAAGATAGATATTATCCCGTGGCACGAGGATCCGCTGGAATATATAGCGCGCGCACTGCTTCCGGCCAAGGTAGTTATGGTTCAGGCCAAGGAAGACGAGCGCGTCGCCAAAGTAGTTGTCATGGACGATCAGCTTAGCCTTGCCATAGGCAGGGAAGGCGTAAACGCGCGTCTTGCCGCCAAGCTTACCGGCTGGAAGATAGATATCAAGCCGTATTCAACGATGGAAAGCGAGGTCAAAGAAGCGACCGAGCGTGCCGAGCAGATGGGCAGCGACAACTTTGACGTATTCGACGAGGATCTCGGAGAGCTCGACTAAATGAAGCACGTTCCAATGCGCTCATGTATAGTATGTAGGCAGAGCAAAGACAAGTCGGAATTGCTGCGCGTGGTAAAACGCCCCGACGGTTCGGTCGTTATAGACCACACCGGCAAGGAAGCAGGCAGGGGCGCATACGTGTGCAAAAATGGCGATTGTATGTCTGTTGCGGTAAAAAAGCGAGTGTTTAATCGCGCGTTCAAACAGCAGTTGCCGCAATCGGTTTACGACAGTCTGTCCGCATCAATGGAAGACGATGGAAAACAATAAAGACAAATTTGTTACTATGATAGGGTTTGCCCGCCGTTCGGGCAAAATCGTTTACGGTTTAGACAGCCTTAAACACGCAAAAAACATCAAGCTTTTGGCGGTGAGCGACACGGCTTCCGACAATCTTTTAAGAAACATGGAGCGGCTTGCCGACATCAACGAAATACCCATAGTTTACGCGGTGGAAATGGAACGCACTGTGGGCAACAATGTAAAGGCGCTGGGACTTACCGACGGCAACATGGCGGAAGCGGTTGCAAAGTACGTCGAAAGCGGCACGGCGCAATACACAATCAAGTACGGAACACGGAGGTAATGCTTATGGACAATGCCACCACAAACAATGTAAATAACAACGAAGACGCTACCACAAATACCAAGCGCCTGTTTTCGCTTGTTGAATCGAATGAATTGCAGGAATGTATTAAACGCATTGTCGAAACAAAACGGCGTGTGGAAAAGCTGTTTGCCACAGAGCGCGCTCGTTTGTCCGAATTGACTTCAGAGCGCATTAGGCGTGAACAGGAGGCCGAAGAGCGCCGCCTTGCCGCAGAGCGAGAAGCGGAGCGCGTAGCGGCGGAAGCATACGCCAATACTATGGATGCCGAAAAGGCGGAAGCGCCTGCCGAAGTCGATTCCGGTTCTGTCGAAAGCGAGGATATCCCGCAGACCGAAGAAAACGCGCAGCCCGCGCAAGACGCGCAAGCGGATAATTCCGCAACCGGCACGCGCACGGCAATACCCAGTTACATCCGCGGAATGATAAAGCACACACCGCGCCCCGCGCCCACGACTCAGCCGCGCGGCGAAAGAGCGGGCGCACGTCCCGCCGCGCCTACGCGCGAGCGAAGCGGCGCAAAGCCCGCGGGGCAACGCCCTGTTACCGGCAGCGCACCGCGCCCGTCGTCTATTATCAAGTTCGATCCGCCAGTCACAAGTCGCAACAAGCGCGATATAGGCAGCAAAAAGAATACGGTCAAGCCGGAAGATAAAAAGCAGATGAACAAGCGCACGCTCATTCGCAAGGGCTACATTCAGGAGAATGTGGACGAAGAGCGCATGGGCACGCGCAAGCTTAAAAACAAAAAGGTCAACAAGGTTGTGCCTTTTGCCCCCATAAAGATAGAAAAAGCGGTTATCACCACCGAAAACCTTACGGTCAAGATTTTGTCCGAAAAGATAGGCAAGACCGCGCAGGAAATAATAAAACAGCTGATGGAACTCGGCATAATGACCAATATCAATTCGGTCGTTGACTTTGCCACAATGCAGCTTGTTGCGGACGCTTTGGGCGTTAGCATAGAGCTGAAGCTGGAAAAGACCAAGGAAGAAGAGCTTTTGGAATTGCACGCCGAGCCCGACCCCGAAGAAAGCCTTGTAAAGCGTCCGCCCATTATCACGGTTATGGGTCACGTCGACCACGGCAA
>JAFLVI010000041.1 GCA_022508405.1 Clostridiales bacterium | reverse complement strand
TGCCAGTCGATTTTTTGGTTGGTGGCCTTTTGCAACGCCTTGGTATAGTCGGGCGCCTGCACGGCGGCGGATACGTATCCGTCAAACATTACCGCATCGTTGCGGTCGGAATCGGTAAAGAGCGAGCCGTACCTATCCGAACTGTCGTACAGTTTGAACACACCCTTATCGCCCACCTTACCGGCAAATTTAAGCGCATCGGGATTTTCGTTGTTGGCAATAGGCGCCGAATCCATGACGTTTACGTAGAATATATCGCCGCAAACAGTATCGGTATTGGATATATAGACCGAACGCTGATCGCCGACGTTCTTTTCGATTTGCACGTAAAGCGGGATATCTACGCCGATGTTTGCCGAAATGGGTCTAAACTCAAGCGATACCCCGTCATCGCCCACTTCAAACGTGAAGTAGCGTTGCAGGAACAATACAAGCGAGCGGTTTACATCGGTCATTGCGATGCCGTCGTCGTAGAACCCGCCGATAAGGAATCTCTTTAACGTGATATCTCTTTCGTTAAGGAACGTGTTGTTGCGAAGTTCGTCATCGGACTTGAGCGCAAGCACCTTTTTGTTTACAACAGTCGGGTTAAGGTTGAAGAACGAAGAGATGCTCTCCAGCGGAACAGCCTCGAATTCGCTTTCGCTTTCGCCGACATTGCTCATAAATGCGTAAATGCGAAGCGTGTAATTGCGGTTGATTTGGCTGTTGATTATGTCCGGATCGTTAATCGGTTTGGCGCTTGTTGCGGTTTGATCCACAGATTCGGGCATATTAGGATAGTTAAGGAACTGGAAGGTGCTGGGCTTATCTTTAAGAAGCGCAAGCTCTTCTTCGCTCTTATCCACGCTTAAGCCGCTAAAGTCGTCAAACGACTTGACATTGATTGAAGCAATGGATCCGCGCTGGAACTGCTCCTGACGTACAAACGTGTTGGTCATTTGATAGTCGTTGGTTATGCTTGAATACAGCGTGCACAAGTGTATTTCAATCGGAATGGCGTTTTCTATAACGTTGTTTCCGCTGTCTCGCACATAGAATTTGATTACATCGTCATCACTGCTGTAGTTGTACGTTTTGCACTCTATTGTGAACCACGTGTAGTCGGATGAAACTTCTATCTTGAACCAGTCATTGGAATATACGTTGCCGTTTTTATTCATTACGGAGTTGTTGAACGTTACAACATTGTAATTGCCCGTATCCTCGCTGTACATGGCAAGTACATCGCCGCTGTCCGGATCGTAAGCAATCTCGTCTATAGGCAGTCTGACGTAACCGTACGCTCTGCTGCGAGTGTTGCTATTGTTGAGCGTTACTTCCTTGTATGTAGCTGTAACGGTGGACTTGTTGTTGATCATCGCCGTTGTGCTGTTGTCGGTAACGTTGGTGGAAATCATGTTTATGCCGTAAACGCCCTTTCTGAGCACCTGCATTCCGTTGATTGTTTCGTACATGGGGCTGAGCGTGGCGTTAAGCTTATGACGCTGATCGCCATAGTCGATTGCAACGGGCTTGGAGCTGACTACCGTTACATACATAGTAAAGGTAATGAGCGCGCCGTCTGCGTCAATCAAGGTTACGGTAACGGGCATATTGTTGCAAACCGCTCTCGCCTTGATCGTAATATCCAAACAGTACTCAGTGTCGTCGGTGCTGATTGAAGGGTCTTCAAGCTGAATGATATCACCGCGCTTACCTACTTCGAAGCAGTCACGATTGTAGTAATCCACTTTTACCAACCGCAAGCCCCACGGCGTATCGTCATCCGCTAAGGCAAGATAACCGAGATGCTGTTCGCTTCCGCCGTTAGGCTCGTAGCTGTGCAATCCGAGTCTTGTATCGGTATCGAGATTTCTCTCAGTAAGCTGCTCGAAGGTGACGTCCGCATTGCGCTTAAGCAGTTCGGGCGAATTGATTCCGGTGTAGTTGTTTTGCGCTCTGTTGGCAACAAGACCGTAGGAAGCAGACGCACGTGCGGACGCCGTAGGAGTGGTGTAATCGGATTCCGTAGCCAAAGCCTCGGAGCCGACAAACCTGTTGTACGTTGTGGTAACAACGGTAAAGCTGTCGTCCACCTGCATTTTAAAATCAGCGGCGGCATTGGTCGCCTTGGTGCGAATATTGGGAGTTTGGTTGATTACGTTGATCTTAACGTAAAGCTTTTTGGTTGTTTTGCCGTCGCTGTCCGTAAAGCTGAGCTCAAAGACAAAGTCCTTTTGCTGTCTGGATACGTTGACTCCGTTTTGCAACGCCTGATACGTTGTACGTCTGTTAACACGGAAGCTTACATCGTTGCCGATGGGAATAGCGTTTTGCACAAGCTTATCTTTTACTTGCGTCGAACCGCTCATACGGTAATATTCCATGTACATTATTACGTCGGGCAGGTTGGCAGAACGAATACCCGAATACGAAGGATTGGATGAATACACGGCTTGACCGTTGCGCAATCTTTGATTGTCAGTTTCCAAATCCCACGAATTTTCGGAGTAGTTTTGAATGTTGTTGGCGTTGTCAAACGGCGAGCGCAAATAAGTACCGCTTTCCAGTTTGAACATATCGTCGTACAGTTCGGAATCAGTTGTGTACTGGGTACGGTCGGCGACTTTCGCCTTAAGGTTGTTGTAGTCGGCTTGCCAGAAGATAGTGTTGTTCTCTTTTATCAAATTGCCGCCGGTGATTACGTACGCCATATTAAGCGTGTACGGCTGACCTATGGAAAGCGAAACTTCTACCTGTTTGTTGCCGTCGTTTACATTGTTGTAGTTTTCAAGGCTGTCCGAAAGCTTTGCCGCAGAACCGGCGATTGCAACACGGATTTCCAATGCGACATAGGAAGCCGCACCAAAGCCGTCGTTGTGATCGTCGTAAATAAGCACTTTAAGCGGATAATACGCACCTGCGGACGGATCGTTGGGATTTCTGAGTTTAAGTCCGCGTTTGGCATAGTATTCGGCGGCGTTGGAGTTGCCAACCATATCGGAATTGATTGTTGTCCTTGCCTTGGGAGTAATCGACAGCGTCGAACCGTCTACGGATAAGCCTACCGAGAAATACTTGTCATATCCCTCGTTGTTGTTGTATGCATAAATACCGGAGTTGGGCCTGTATGTACTGCTTATTCCGTCCACAGAACTCTTGCTCCACGCGTTAAGATAGTTCTTTATAGATATCTGCGCGTACTTGGTATTGGTAGTTCCGTCTTGGCTGACGTTGACAAACGTAATATCTTGGTTCTCGCTGTCGGGGGTCAGTTGCTTTACGCGCTGATAACCAGCCAAATATTGCAGCTGACGCAACGAGTTGTACGAGAATTTGGCAATATCGGACTTGCTTTCGTCGATCTGGCCGCTTCCGTCCTCTTTGTAAGCAATATCATTGTCCACATACTGAATAACCTTGGTTGCACCATCTACCGCAGCGTTACGCGACAACGTTAAATACTGCGTGGGCGAATCGGTTGTCAAGTTGAGAAGTTCGGTATAATAACCCACCTCGGAGTTTTGCACAACGCCGTTGTTGGCGGCTTTGAGATTGATCGGGCTATTGCCTATTTCAAGCTTAAGCGTGATTTCAGCGGTGTTTTGCGCTTTGGCGGTGGCGCTGCCCTCGCCGTAGTTGGCTATAGTCTTGCCGCCTGTATACGAGCACTTTGCCACCTTAATGGTAATAGTGAGCGCAGACGCCTGCGAGCGCGTATTTTTCTTTCTGATCTTAAGACCGAACAAATGCTCCTGCAAACCGTTTGATATGTCGGCTTGCTTCCCAAGATACAGAAGTCGCCCGTTTGCGCCTACAATATCGTCGGCGTATCCGTTAGCCTTCGCTTTGGATACAAATGTTTCTGCTTTCCCGTCCGCAGTGTATGTGGGAATAGACAGACGGTTGTTCAAATACGGGCTGTTATTAAGGTTTGTTACATCTGTGGAATTGGCATCTCGACCAAGGTCGTAATATGTAATGTCCACATAAGGATTGCTTTGCGCGCCGTTCCATGTGGATACGCCGTCGCTGATTATAACAGCCGAGTTGTAACCGCTAAACCTGTCGTAACCTACCGGATTGCCGTTTGTGTCGCTTACATCGTACGAAACGTAAGAGTTGGCGTCGAACGAAATTACTCCGGTCGCGTCGTTAAGCTTATAGAAAGCTTTGTCGAGAGCAAAATAGCTCATGGGTATGTATGTATATGCACCGTCACCGGATATTTGGATAGTATCGGAATACTTGAATGCACTCTCTACTCTGTCGCTGATAGCGCTGTGCTCGCGAACCGAGAAAGTATAGCCGTTGGTGCTGTTTATGTTTGCTCGGCTGTACTCCATGCCCGAATGAACGCCTGCCAACGAATTATCTGCGGCGCTACCGTCGCGGAGTTTAAGTAATTGGTCGGTTGTTCCGTTGGTTAAAATCTGTCTGGAAGACGCATCGTAGTACAGTGACGGGGTGTCCGCATCGTATTGAGAATCGGTTGTTCCGTCATATGTGGGCACGTATATTTTGTTGGAATCGGCAAGATCGGCAACGGTGTAGTATCCGTCAAACTGGTTGTAGTACGTTAACGGAACAATACCTATACCGTTGATGAACATATCGTATTCCATCAGCCTTGTGCCGTTAACATTTACTTTTTCGCTTAATTTATACGATGTAGCTTTATAAGCCGTAGGAATACCAGCCGTACCGCCGCCAAGCTTTGTCTCGTCGCGCATGGATATGCGCAAGTTTATATACTCGCCTGCAGTGGATTCACCCAAGGGAGAAACTACTATCGCCCAATCGGTGACAATCCATCTACCCTGATCGTCGAAGAACTTCTTGCGGAAGCTCTCTTCACCGAAGTTGCCGCTTGACAATAAGGTCTTAGCCTTATATGCCGTATATCCGCTACCGTCGTTTACAAAGTAGATAATATCGCTGTTATCGGTATCAACCTTGCCTGTTAAAACGCCGTTGTATGCGTTCAGACCGGTTCTTATGGAGAGTATCGCACCGAATGTGCCGACGGCCGAGAAATTGCCGTTGCCAAGCTGCGGCACCGCATTACGGTACGCCGCCACCTTATCGGCGGCAGTCAAATTGGCGTTGATGTAACCGGACGAATTGTCAGGATTGCTGCTCGGCGAAGTTGCCGCCGACAAAACAACACCCTGCAATGCGTCCGAATCGGTTGTCAAATACTTGATTTGACCCGAAGCAGCGCCGTATTCGGTGCGCACTGCGGAAGCGGCGCCGTTACCGGACACAAAGTAGCGCGTACGCGTTTTGTCCTGCGCGGTTATACTTTCCACATTCCACAAATATTGGTAATTTATGTTGTCAATGGCAACCTTTTCAAATCCGTTTTCGCCGGTATTGTAATCGAACGACGCGTTCATTACTTGTATGCGAATATAACAGACCGATGTCTCCAAAAGCCCGTTTTCGCCGTAACGCCCGTCGGTTGCGTAAAACCTTATGTACAGGTGTTCTATCGCCTGTGTGGAGTTGAGCGCGACAATGGTGATTTGGCTTGCCGAAAGTGTAACATTTACGTAGTAACCGTTGTAAGCACGACCGGCAAAATCCACTTCGCTGCCGGTTGCGTCGTTTTTGTCCACGACTTGGAAGCCGCCGGATATATCAAACCAAACGTCGCTGTCCTCGTTGTCTACAAGAATGCCGGACGCGGAAATCTCCCTCGTGGAAGGCGTTGTGGTGCTTGTACCCGTAGGATCGGTCGATAAGGTGTATACGTTATCTTGATTGCCTACTTTTGGCGAACTGTTGATTACGTCTATTTCCACGCGTATCTTTTTCACGCCGTATGCAGCGCCAGAAGCGCTTGCACCGGTACGGTCGCGGACGGAAAACTCAAAAACCGCCGGCGAACCTGCTGCGGTACGCCTGTTGGTGGAAATAACCACATAGTCGAGATTGTAATTTTTTCCGGAATAGTTTATTACGCTGCCGAATGAATAATCGACATATCCGTCACCCGCAAATACCGGAGCGGCAAAAAGCGCTTTCCTTGCCGCATTGGTACCGGTATAAGGATTAAACGTAAATCCGTCCAAGCTTGTTCCGTCATTCGTACGCGCAAAATACAGTCCTTCCACAGGCGTCGATCCGCTTGTGGCGGAGCCGTATTTATTGTTGGCTGTCAACTTTGTAAACGTGTGCGTCTTTTGCAAAGCCGGAATCATGCCGCTCGAGCCGAACAGCTTAGATACGTAATCGGGATCTAAGTAATTGAAGTTTCTGTCCGCTTCGTTTGCAAGCGCGGAAATAGCTGTTCCCGACCCGCCGGTACCTACCGTAAATAAGCCGTTAGCGCTGTCAAACTTGCCGCTTAATCCGTTTAGAGTAAAACGGTCTATTCCGCCGACCATATTTTCATCGGTAATAAGGTCGTACGGAGTTATGATTATTGTATAGAAGGCAGGCACACTGTACTTGATGGTTGCCACGCCGGTTGAGTCGCTGGGCGCAGTGTACGTAGAGTTAACTGTAACACCGTTGACTGTATAGTCAAACTGAGCAACCTTGCTGCTTTCCAAATACTGCGGAGCCTTGTTGCTTACGTTGACGGCGATATATGTGGAAACATCGGTGGTGCTGGCGCTGTCCCTTACCTTTACTTCCAGATGCAAAAATCTGTTGTGAGTCCAGTTATTGAGCGTTATTTTAAGACCTTGTATTTTAGCGCATGTCCCGTAAATACCGCCGATATTCTCCGTTGTCAAGCCGGATGTGGTTACGCGACCGCCGAAGTACGCCGTAGGAATGTAAATGTCTATAAACTCTACCGAAAAATAATATCCGGAGGCGTTGTCCGCTATGGACGACTGAATTTGAGAAATGGACGAGCTGATCTTTACAAGCTCGTTAAGTTTGCCGGTGCTGGTCTGCCCCGCCTGCGTTATGCTGTTGCCGTTTAGCATGTTAGTGCGGAAGTAGTTGTCCGCGTCGGCAGCAATCGGTTTTAATCCTGTTGAAGTATAAGCATTGTTGCTGTCCTTGTACATGCCTACGGGATAGACCTGTTGATTTATGGTTATACCCATGGGCGTAAAATAGAACACTTGGCCTTTATTGCCGTTAGCCGTGGGCATTTCGCTCGCGCCCGTGACGCCACGCTCGGTTTGCATGGTGGTGGGAGCTACGTTGTTTACCTGTATGCCCAAGGGCAACCAAATTCCGTTATCGGCGGTATCGTTTTTGTCCTGAATATGCAACAGTATGTAAAAGTGCCCCGCATTGGCGACGTTGGTCTTTACCGTAACGCCGGTTAACGAACTGGAGGTAAATGTACCCGTATTGGTGGCAGACCTGCTTGTTCGGTTGGATTTGTACAGCGAATACGTGGCGCGCAGTCCGGTCAACGTAATTGTGTCGTTGCTGATTGCATACTGAACAAACGCCACGTCGGTATTTGTAGACCCGTTGCTTATGTAAGTACTGTTAAATCCGGTAGCATTGGCGTCGCCGTTTAACTGACCTGAGTTGATTACGTTGGTAAATGCGGAAGCCGCCGCGCCGTTGTACGCATTGAAGTACGTTTTGCCGCTTACTTCGGTGGATTGGATTTCGCCGTACTTGTTGGACAAAACATACTCGTATGTGGGAACAACTACTTCCTTAATGACGTGCGTAGCAGACGAAATAGCGCCGTTTGTACCGTCTATATCGGTATAATATGTATTAAGCGAGAACGTCTGTTTTGCAAGCGTGGTAACTGTGGCCAAAGGCACAACATTGGTGCGCATAACGGGACGGGTATTGTCCATTTTGAACACGATATCCACTGTCATTGCCGTTTTTCCGCCGGCATTGGGTGTTACGTTGGCTTCAACGTTGGTTAATCCCATAGCGGATACAGGCGTTTTTTCCACCTGATAAACCGTTACGGTAAACACCTGATATGCGGGATCGGGCGTTGCACACCTAAATGAAAGCGTTTCGTACACGTACGGAAGCTTGGACTTTGACGCATTGTATGCCGCTATTCCTGCCGAATTGGACGTATATTCGTCTATCTTGAACTTGCCGCCGGAGCCGATTGCCGAAACGCTGTTGAGCGACGCGACAATCTTATCTTGGCTGGTATTGGAAAATCCTTTTATCAAATCGGACGCGTTGATTTTGACCGGCACGTTATACCTTAACGGTTGCGAGAATATTGCGGTATATCTGTTGGTGCCGAGCGGATTGTAAATATTGGTTGTATCAATCGTGCTTCCGGTGGGCGCAGTCGCAGTTTTGGACAAGCCAAAATACAGCTTGTTGCCGCCTGTCTGGGTCGTTGTAGCTGTAACAACATCCGCAGCGGCATTTGTGCGCTGAGAGATAGTAGTTACTTGCACAGTCACCGTAAACGGTATAACGGCAAAAGCACGCGCCGTACCGGATGTGCCGAAGTTGTCGCGTATTCGCACGTACAGCTTGATTGTGCCGTTTGTTGTAACCCCGTCATACCCCGCACGCGGGAATTTAAGAACTTTTGTAAAGGTCAGAGTTTTCTTATCGGTTCCCCACGTCCATGTAAAATACTCCGACGCTGTTTTGCTACAGGCGGAATTTACAAACAAGTTGGCGTTTGCCGTAGTGGTAAAGGTATCTCTGTCGCTTGCGCCGTTGGTAAAGTAAACGCCGGTAAGCGTTGCGTTGGCATGGTTGGCATTGTCGTTATCCGCCGCCAAAGCGCTTGCCGCAACCGCCGTGCTTATGGTGCCGCCGGTACGAGCGGATAAAGTGACTGTCTTATTGAGCGATACGGGCGCTTGGTTTACGTTTATAGCCGTAATCCTTGCCTTGCCGTTGCCGGTAGCGCCGGTGTTGCCGTAGCTGTTGCCGGTTGTGCCCGAGATGAAAACCGAGCTGACAAAGTTGGAACCGCAATAGCTGCTGTACGGGTCGTCGCCGTGAATTCTGTCGCCGCCGTAATAACCGCCGCCGCCGCCGCTTTCGTCGTTGAAGTAATTGGAATTGTGTCGGCTTGTGCAACCGCTTGCGCCCTGCCACAGAGTGCCGCATGAGACGTGCTTTTGCGTAGTTCCGGTAGCTTCTCCGCCGCCGCCGCCGCCGGCAATAAGTATACGAGAGTTATAGCTGGACGCAGTGGAGCACGCGCCGCCTACCGTTCTTATATCGGTAGCGCCGCCACCGCCGCCGCAACGCGAACCTATGCCGTTGCCGCCGCCGTTGTAGCCGCCTGCCCTTGTGGTATGGTTTTGGTCACGGGTACCGACTGCGCCTGCGCCGTTGCCGCCTACATATATATATATAGTAGTAGAGGCCGCCGTGTACGTTATCTGACCGTAAGCATATCCGCCGTAACCGCCGTTGGCGTTGCCGCTGTTGGCAGCATACGATCCGGTGTTGCCGCCGCGCGCGCCCCAAACCTCGTATTTGTACGTGCCCGCCGGCAAGTTAACCTGATAGCTACCGCCGTTGTACGAATATTCAACGTAGTTGTTGGTTGTAAAACTACCGTTGGCTATGTAGTTTTTCAGCGTGTCGCCGGTAAGGTTGGTGTAGTTGCCCGAAGTGGAAACTCCGGCACTACTGACGCTTGTTACACTCACCTTGCGCGATGTGTCAATGGTGAGCGCACAAGTAACGGCCACCGCCAATGCGGTTATGACCGTCGCAAGCAGCAGCAATACGCGCCGCCCTACACCTGATTTGCTTTCGGTTTTTTGCGTATGATTGTTCATACTTTTACCTCTCGAGTATTAACGTTTGAGTTGGAATTGTTAACAATTTGTTCATATTTGTATAGATATACAGCTAAATGTTAACATATTGTTCATAATTTGTCAATACTTTTTTGCAATATAGTTGAGTATTATCGACAAAATTTATAGCCGCCGTCACAAATAATCTTTATATTTACTTGACTTTTATATAAAGATAGGATAATATAAGCACGGTCATAAATTTTCGGAGGTGAAGTATGAATATAAAACCATTGTTTGACCGTATAGTAATTGAACCGTTGGAATCGGAGGAAAAGACAAAAAGCGGCATAGTTCTTCTTGCCAAAGATCAGGAAAAACCGCAAATGGCACGCGTTACCGCGGTCGGTCCAGGCGGACTTGTGGACGGAAAGGACGTAAAAATGGTTGTTAAGGTGGGCGACAAGGTTATCTATTCCAAGTACGCCGGCAGCGAGTTTAAGGTTGACGACAAGACGTTTACCGTTATGCGCCAGAGCGACGTGCTCGCCATTGTGGAAGACTAACCTACCCCGACTATTCTATTATTTATATGAAAAGGAGTTAAATTATGGCAAAACAAATCAAAACGGGCGACGAAGCCCGTAAAGCGCTGGAAAAAGGCGTTAATACCCTTGCCGATACAGTAAAAATCACGCTCGGTCCCAAGGGCAGAAATGTAGTTCTCGACAAAAAGTACGGCGCGCCGCTAATCACCAACGACGGCGTGACTATCGCTAAGGAAATCGAACTCGAAGACCCGTTTGAAAACATGGGCGCGCAAATCGTCAAAGAAGTTTCCACCAAGACAAACGATGTGGCCGGCGACGGCACAACCACCGCTTGCCTACTGGCTCAGGCGATTATCCGCGAAGGACTGAAAAACGTCGCCGCGGGCGCTAACCCCATGATTGTGCGCAAAGGAATAGAAAAAGCGACCGAAGCGGCTGTCGCTCAAATCAAGTCCATAAGCAAAACGGTTGACGGCAAAACCGCCATCAAGCAAGTTGCGTCAATCTCCGCTTCGGACGAGACGATCGGCGCGCTCATCAGCGAAGCTATGGAAAAGGTGGGCAACGACGGCGTTATCACCGTCGAGGAAAGCAAGACAATGACTACAGACCTTTCGTTTACCGAAGGTATGCAGTTTGACCGCGGCTACGCCTCCCCTTACATGTGCACCGATACCGAAAAGATGGAAGCCGTTTTGGACAACCCCGTCATCCTTATTACCGACAACAAGATTTCCAACATTCAGGAAATCCTGCCCGTTTTGGAAAAAATCGTTCAGCAAGGACTTAAACTGCTTATTATTGCCGACGACATCGAGCAAGAACCGCTTGCAACGCTTGTTGTGAACAAGCTGCGCGGCACGTTCAACTGCGTTGCGGTCAAGGCCCCCGGCTTCGGCGACCGCCGCAAAGAGATGCTCAGAGACATCGCCGCGCTTACCGGCGGCACGCTCATCTCCAACGAGACCGGTATCGAGCTTAAAGACGCCGATCTTTCCATGCTGGGCAGAGCCAAAACCGTCAAGGTCGACAAAGACAACACCACTATCGTGGAAGGCAAAGGCAATCCCGAAGACGTTGCCGCACGCGTAAAGTCCATAAAAGTTCAGCTTGAAAACACAACTTCGGACTACGACCGCGAAAAATTGCAGGAACGCCTTGCAAAACTCGTGGGCGGCGTTGCCGTAATCAACGTCGGCGCGGCTACCGAAGTGGAAATGAAGGAAAAGAAGCTGCGCATAGAGGACGCGCTTGCCGCTACCCGCGCGGCCGTGGAAGAAGGCATTGTCCCCGGCGGCGGCGTTGCACTGCTTTCTGCCGTTCCCGCTCTTGATAAGCTTATCGCCACGCTCGAAGGCGACGAAAAGACGGGCGCGGCAATCATTCGCAAAGCGATTGAAGAACCGCTTAAGCAGATTGCTATCAACGCAGGCGTTGACGGCGCTGTGGTTGTAAACAACGTGCTCACATCTGGCAAGCCCAACTACGGCTACGACGCACTCAACGGAAAATACTGCGATATCGTAAAGATAGGCATTATCGACCCGACAAAGGTCACGCGCTCGGCGCTTCAGAACGCGGCTTCCATTGCGTCTACCCTTCTCACCACCGAGTCGGCTGTGTGCGACATTCCCACTCCCCCCGCAGCGGCTCCCGCAGGCGGTGGCGACATGGGCGGCATGTACTAAAAATCAAAACTTAAGCCAACACAAAAAGGCTGTCGCTAATTACGGCAGCCTTTTATAATGTGCAAAATCGTTCTCCATATTTTGTTCCTATAACATCCACACAGTTATAAACTGTGTGGCTTTGGATATTTTAATATAACTATACTCCTATAAAGTGCTATTATTTATATCATTTAGTGTGTTGCGTAATGAGTTCATTATTTTTGCGTTTCCTTTTAACTATAAGTCGAATGGTTACAGTAACAGAATACGCAACTAGAATAAACAGACCAATTATAAGGAATAAAAGACCTGCAGCTTTGTCTTCTTCGGTATTGTTTCCGGCAAGCAAAACTATGCCTGCTATTATTGCCCCCAACATAAAAATAAGTACTATTGAAATTAAAAACACAAGTACGATTATCTTTATCCCCGAAGATTTTTTCTTCGGCACGGTGTTATCTGATGATTCAGTTGGAATGGAAGTCAAAAGATAACAGATAGGTTCCAATATTACTTTGATAAGTGTTTCAAAAAAAACCATAACAAATTTTTTGCTCCGATAAATTGAAATTTACCGTTATAATTAACTTATTTTGATTTGATTATTGCCTTTAT
>JAFLVI010000040.1 GCA_022508405.1 Clostridiales bacterium | reverse complement strand
GGAGGATACCGACTATTTTTAAAGAGCTTGTTATAAACGAAGGGATTGACAACAATCTCGAAGTCAGAGTCAAGGATGAAACGGGAGCTATGCTCGGCATCATGCGCGCCGAAAAGGCAAAAGACATTGCCGATGACCGCAGACTCGATCTTGTTATGATAACGCCCACCGCGCAGCCGCCTGTCTGCCAGATAATGGATTACGGCAAGTACCGCTTTGATGCGGCAAAAAAGGCGAAGGACGCGCAAAAAAATCAAAAAAAGACGGATGTAAAAGAAATCCGTTTGTCCATAACCATTGACGTAGGTGATATCAACACCAAATCCAAGCAAGCAAGAAAGTTCCTTACGGACGGCGACAAGGTTAAAGTTTCCATCCGTATGCGTGGCCGTCAGATGGCGCGCCCGCAAATGGGAGTCGATATCATGAACTCATTTTTCGAAACCGTCAAGGATGTTGCGGTAATAGACCGCAAGCCGGCGGTGGACGGCAGAAGCATCATTATGATACTCGCGCCGCAAACCAGCAAATAATTTAATTTCGGAGGAATATATTATGCCCAAAATGAAGAGTCACAGCGGTGCGAAAAAGCGTTTTCGCGTAACCGCAAACGGCAGAGTTAAGCGTGCTCAGCAAGGTAAAAACCACATTCTCAACAAAAAACCGAGAAAGCGTATTATGAGATTGCGCCAAGGCGCGTATCTTAAATCCGCCAAACAGGAAAAAACCATTCGCAACATGGCGCAAAAGTAGGAGGTGAGTTATGAGAATTAAAAGAGCAGTAAACGCAGTTAAAAAACGCAGAAAGATATTCAAGCTTTCCAAGGGTTACTTCGGATCCAAATCCCGTTCGTACCGCATAGCGCGTCAAGCCGTTATGAAGTCGCAAATGTATGCCTATATCGGCAGACGCCTTAAAAAGCGCGACTTCCGTTCGCTTTGGATTACGCGTATCAACGCCGCCGCGCGCATAAACGGACTTTCGTACTCCCGTCTTATGCACGGTCTTAAGGTTTGCGGCATCAACCTTAACCGCAAAGTGCTTGCCGACATGGCTGTCAACGACCAAGAGGCGTTTAAGGCGCTTGCGCAAAAAGCCACCGTTGCACTCGGCAAATAGTATTTTTGTCACTAAAGCGTCGACTTTTCGGCGCTTTTTGTTTTTGGTATAAAATTATGGAAGTTATTAAATCCGCGGACAACAGAGCGGTCAAGCACATAGCTAAGTTAAAGGACAAAAAGTACCGCGACGAGTATAACCAATTCTTTGCGGAAGGGTATAAAAACGTCTTTGATACCGCTAATGCGCGTCCGGAACTTATAAAAAACGTTGTGCTCAGCGAAAGCGCGTATTCGGAGCTTGGCGATAAGTTTACCGATTTTGACACAACGGTGCTTTCCGATATCGTATTCGACAAGATTACCGACACAAAAAGCTGTCAGGGTGTGCTTGCAGTGATAGAAAAACCGCAATCTACTCATCCCAAGTCCGATTGCTGTATATTGCTGGATAGGGTGCGCGACCCCGGAAATGTCGGCACAATCTTGCGCACCGCCGTGGCGTGTGGGTACGACGTTGTACTGAATAACTGTGCGGACGTGTATTCGCCAAAGGTTATACGAAGCGCTATGTCGGCAATAGTCAAGTGCAATATAGGCATTGATATCCGGCCCGACCAAATCCAAAAGGCAGGGTACAATCTTATTGTAGCCGATATGAATGGAAACAACGTTTTCGGCGAAAAGATAAGCGGAAAATATTGTATAGTGGTTGGCAACGAGGCGGAAGGCGTGTCCGAGCAAATAATAGAGCAAGCGGATAAACTGCTTTCGCTTCCGCAGAGCAATATGGAATCTCTCAATGCCGCCGTCGCCGCTGCAGTAATGATGTTCGTATTAAAATTCGACCGCAATTAAGAATTTGCAATTTTTTATGCTATGATAGCTCGTTTCAATCATGAAGCGGGCTTTTTTCTTTTTGTCCTTGACAAGTTTGTGCGCAAGTAGTATAATCTATATATTACAGTATGTAACTGATAGAAAAGGAGTAACCGATGCGAACAAAAGACGCGCAGTTGATGGAGAATATACTTATAGAGATAGACAGATACTACTCGGAGTGCGGCAGGGCGCCGAGCACGCGCGAGCTTGCGGAAAAAGTAAGTATGAGCCACAACACGGTGGCGCGGTACTTGCGCGATATGAATGAGCGTGGCATGCTGGGTTATGCCAAAGGTCGGATTGTTACACGCAAAATGTCCAAGTCTAAGCCGGAAAGCGTAAGCGTGCCCATACTCGGCAGTATTTCATGCGGCATGCCGCTGACGGCGGAAGGTAATGTGGAGTCGTATGTGCGGCTACCTACGGAGCTTATAGGTTCAGGCGAGTTTTTCTTTTTAAAAGCAAACGGCGATTCCATGATTGAAGCCGGTATAGACGACGGGGATTTGGTGCTAATTAAAAAGACAACTCAAGCTAAAGACGGAGATATAGTAGTCGCTTTGGTAGACGACGAAAACACGCTTAAAAGAATATATTTCGATAGAGAAAATCATCTTATAATTTTGCATCCCGAAAATCGCGCAATGCGGGACATAACGGTTACTGAATGCGAGATACAGGGCGTGGCGGTAAAAATCATAAAAGATATTTAATCCATTATGGAAAACAAAGTAAGAACATACTACTGCATAGACATGAAAACGTTTTACGCCTCGGTGGAATGCGCCGAGCGCGGGCTTAATCCGTTTGATACAAATCTGGTCGTGGCGGACGTTTCGCGCGGAAAAAACGCATTGTGTCTTGCCGTTACGCCAAAGCTCAAGGCTCAAGGGGTGCGCAATAGGTGTAGGCTTTCTGAAATACCAAAGGATATAAAGTACGAGATAGCGCCGCCGCGTATGCAGCTTTACATAGACTATTCCGCCGACATTTACGACATTTACCTTGATTATATTTCGCCGGACGACATACACGTTTATTCGATAGACGAAGCGTTTATAGACGCTACAGATTACCTAAAGCTGTACAATTTGGGACAGATCGAGTTTGCAAAAAAGCTGATTGCCGAGATTGCCAACCGAAAAAAGATACCGTCAACGGCGGGCGTGGGCACTAATTTATTTTTGGCAAAGGTAGCTTTGGACATCACCGCCAAAAAGAACAAATCGCATATCGGATATCTAACGGAAGATTTGTTTAAGCAAACGCTGTGGAATCACCGACCGATAACCGATTTTTGGCATATAGCGGAAGGCACTGCCAATCGGCTTGCGCGTTTTGCTATTTATGATATGAAAGGAGTGGCGCACGCGCCGGTTGATTTACTTTACAGGGAGTTCGGCATAGACGCGGAACTGCTTATTGACCATGCGTACGGCCGTGAAAGCTGTACCATTGCGGACATAAAGGCATACAAAAGCAAATCGCATTCGGTGTCGTTTTCCCAAATTCTGCCGCGCGACTACACTTTTGCCGAAGCGAGAATAGTCATGGAAGAAATGGCGTTACACGGCGCATACGAACTTATGAAGCGCGGTGTGGTAACAGATAAAGTGTGTATCGGTGTAAATTATTCGCACAGCGAAATACCCAGCACGCACGGCGCAAAAAAGCTTAACGTAAACACGGCGTTAAATTCCATTATCTGTCCTGCGGCGTTAGAAGTTTTTGACGGCACCACAGACAAAAAAACGCCTATTCGCAGACTGTCCGTAGACTTTGAAAATGTAGTCGACGAGACTTACGAAAGCTACGATCTGTTTACCGATATGGCAAAAGTACAAAAGGAAAAGAACAGTCAGCATGCGGCGCTTGACGTCAAGAAAAAATACGGCAAGAACGCAATTCTCATGGGCACCAACTACTTGGACTGTGCGACACAGCGCGAACGCAACACGTTTATAGGAGGGCACAGAGCGGGCGATGACCAGAGGTGAACGAGCAAAGCAGTTTATGGCATTCGACGCGATGAAAGGGCTTAAAGACGCGCTGACGGAACGGGAAGAGCGGCATTTGCGCGTGGAAAAGCGCGAACTGACGGACGAAACGATAGAAAAAATAAGTAAGCAGTTAAAGAAAATAGTAAGGGGCGATACGGTGCAAATACTTTACTTTAACGCATACCACGAACGTACGGTTACCGGAACAGTGTCACAGCTTGACTATGCGTTAAAGTTCATCACGATAGGCGACGAGCGCATAGACTTTGACGATATATACAGGATACAAATACTGGAACATAAAAACGGTTGATTATACATTCTCCATAACTGAAATAATTGACAAACGAAAAGGCAGATAGTATAATTATAACAGAAATTTACGCAAGTGGAGAATTTTTATGTCCGGACACAGCAAATGGGCAACTATTAAACGGAAAAAGGGCGCAACAGACGCCGCGCGCGCCAACGTGTTTACCAAGATAGGCAGAGAGCTGGCCGTAGCGGTGCGGCAGGGCGGACCCGATCCCAACAACAATCCGCGCCTTCGCGACGTTATTGCCAAGGCGCGTGCCGCAAACATGCCCAACGACAATATTAACCGCTCTATCAAAAAGGCGAGCGGCGAGGACGGCAACGTTAACTACGATTCCATAATCTACGAGGGCTACGGCTCGGGCGGCGTTGCGGTAATCGTGGAAACGCTTACGGACAACAAAAACCGTACCGCCTCCTCTGTAAGGCACATTTTCGATAAGTGCGGCGGCAGTCTTGGCACAACCAACTGCGTTTCGTACATGTTTGAGTCAAAGGGCGTAGTCACCATTGCAAAAAACAAGGACGACGACGAAGAAGAAGTTATGATGCTTGCCTTGGAACTCGGCGCGGACGACTTTGACGGCTCGGAAACAGAGTATTATATATCAACTTCGCCGGCTGCTATGGACGAGGTGCGGGACGGTTTGGAAAAAGCGGGCAGGACGATTTTGTCCGCCGAAGTCAGCCAAATCCCTTCCTCCACGGTGGACGTAGACGCCGAAACGGAAGTAAAAATCAGGCGTATGCTCGATATGTTCGATGATGACGACGACGTTCAAAACGTTTACCACAATGCAAATCTCTCGGACGACGATGAAGAAGAGTAACGCTGCCGCCACAGCCGAAATGTGCTTTGGCGAACTTAAAATAGAAAATCACCGCCTTAAAATCGGCGGTTGCGACGCGGCGGAGCTTGCCAAAAAGTACGGCACGCCGCTGTACGTGTTTGACGTTAATTACGCCGTAAAGACCGCCGCCGCGTATGTGGACGTTTTAAAACGCGAGTATCCCGATTCCACGGTGTGCTACGCGTCAAAGGCGTTTTGCTGTACCGCCATATATAATCTTCTTGCGCCGCTCGGGTTAGGTGCGGACGTCGTGTCGGGCGGAGAGCTGTATACAGCGTTAAAGGGCGGAATGGATCCACAAAAAATCTACTTCCACGGCAACAACAAGTCGGAAGCGGAAGTGGAATACGCCGTCAAGTCGGGCGTTGGATACTTTGTGGTGGATTCGCTTTACGAGCTTGAGCTTATAGAAAAGCACGCCAAAAAAAAGCAAAACGTGCTGTTTAGAGTAAACCCTGGGGTGGAGGCGCATACGCACAGGTTTATTCAAACCACCACACCGGACAGCAAATTCGGTTTTTCCATTGCGGACGGCACGGCGGAGAATGTAATTCTTTCCGCACTTAAATATAAAAATATAAACTTTGTCGGTATTGCGTGTCATATCGGCTCGCAGATTTTCGAACCGCAGTCGTTTGAAATAGCTATCGACAAGATGACCGACTTTATAGTTAGGCTTAATTCGCTGGGCGTCACGGTGGAGCAGTTAGACCTCGGCGGCGGATTCGGCGTGCATTATATAGACGAAGATAAGCCGCTCACTTCCGAGCAGTATATGGCAAATTCGGCGCGGTATCTTGCAGCGGCGGTACAAAGCCGCGGTATAAAAAAGCCGCACTTGATTTTTGAGCCGGGGAGGTCCATAGTGGGTGAAGCGGGCATTACGCTTTACACCGTAGGCGCAATCAAGACAATAAAGGATTTAAAGACGTATGCCGCGGTAGACGGCGGAATGTTTGAAAATCCCAGAGTGTCGCTGTACGACGCGCGGTATACGGCGGTGGTGGCGACAAAGGCAGACGCCGAGCGTGACACATTGTATTCCATAGCCGGAAAATGCTGTGAAAGCGGCGATATTTTGATTGACGGAATCATGCTGCCTAAGCTTACCGGCGGCGATATTTTGGCTACGTTCACCACGGGCGCTTATCACTATTCCATGGCGTCCAACTACAACAGAAACTTCGTCCCGCCCGTAATTGCGGTAAAGGACGGCAAATCGGCATACATGGTTAAGCCGCAAACTTACGAAGATTTGGTGCGTAACGACGCAATTCTCGAATTTTCGGAGGACGGTAAATGATTTTTGCTTTTAGGTACGGTGGCGATGCGCTTGATTATTTTGTGATAATCATTCTCACTTTGCTTGCGGTGTGTATAGCGCTTGTTTTGCACGAGCTGGCACACGGACTTGTTGCAAAGTGGAACGGCGACTACACCGCCAAATACGCCGGTCGGCTTACGCTCAATCCGCTAAAGCATTTTGACCTTATCGGGTTTTTAATGATGATGCTTGTGGGATTTGGTTATGCAAAGCCGGTGCCCGTCAATCCGTACAACTTTAAGCACCGCCGCCGCGGAATGGTTACGGTAGCGATAGCCGGCGTGGTAGTAAACCTTATTTTAGCCTTTTTTGCGTCGTTATTCTTTTGTTTGATGGTGCTTGCGATTAACCATGCCACAACGGACGGTACAATAAGGTTGTGCTGGTATGCCATTCAGTTTTTTAGGATACTTGCCACAATCAACATTTCGTTGCTGTTCTTTAACATATTGCCCATATTTCCGCTGGACGGATTTAGAGTCGTGGAGGCACTTACGCGTGCCGGAAACAGGTTTTGCGCGTTTATGCGCGCCAACGGGCAATACATTTTGTGGGGTTTGGTCGGGCTTAGCTTTATAGTATCTTCGGCCGCGACAAAGGTGTCCAATATTCCGTCATGGTTTGAGTATTTGGACGTATTGGGCACGTACCTTAACTTCTTTGTAACCAAGCTGTTAAACTTGTTTACAAGTTTTTGGGGACTTATGATTCCTGTATATTGAGAGTGAAGGGGATTGTCATGGGCAAAAAAGACGAGATTATAGAGATAAACGAGGAAGAGAATTCCAAAAGCTACCATGTCGTTCTGTCCAACTTTGACGGACCGCTCGATTTGCTGTTGCATTACGTAAAACTCGAAAAAATCAATATCGAGGACATTTTTATTTCCGACATAACCGACCAGTACTTGCGCGCCATGGAACAGATTGACGAGCTGGACATGGAAGAAGCCGCGGACTTTATAGTCGTTGCCGCAACGCTGTTGGAGATAAAGTCCAAACGGATGTTGCCTAAGATAGAAGATCCGGTTTTGGAGCAGGACGCCGAAGATCCGGAAGCCGAACTTATAACGCGGTTAAAGGAATACAAGCTGTACAAGGAAGCGGCGGAAAAAATGCGCGAGCAGGAGATTTTGGATATGCATTTCCGCGCTCCCGACAATTCTGTAGGCACGCCGCGGTTGATTTTAAAGGACATGACAACCAACGGACTTATGGCCGCGCTTAAAAAACTGTTTGACAAAATAGGCGAACGTCAGCAGCTTAAAAAGGTCAAAATGATAGAGCGCGACCCGTTTACCGTAGAGCAAAAAATCGAGTTTATTCGCGAGCGGTTTAAAATAGTGGAAGCGTGTACGTTTGACGAACTGTTTGACGAAGACTATACCGTCGGCGAGGTGGTAACAACGTTTTCGGCGCTGTTGGACCTTGTTAAGGGTCAGGAGCTCGGTGTGCGGCAAGAAGATATATTTTCCACTATAACCATAATAAAGAGGAGACCGGAAGAAAATGCTGGAGATTGAAAAAGTAGAAAATGTGCTGGAAGCGCTTTTATTTGTGTCGGGTGACGGACTTAAAATTTCCGATATTTGCGAACAGCTGGAACTGCAAAAAAGCGAAGTTAACGCCGCGGTAAAAAAACTGCAAAAAAAGTATAGCGGCGACGCCGGCATACATATTATCAGCTACAACGGCAAGCTTCAGCTTGCTTCCAATCCGGCGTACTCGGAAGTGCTTTCCATTGTGCTCAATCCCATTAAGGAGCGGGCGCTGTCCAATCCGGCAATGGAAACGCTGTCCATAATTGCGTACCGTCAGCCGGTTACAAGGCTTGATATAGAGCATATTCGCGGCGTAAACTGCGATTATGCCCTTCAGGCGCTGTTAAAAAACAATCTTATAGAGATTGTGGGGCGCAAGGACGCTATAGGCAAGCCGTTGCTGTTTGGCACCACGGAAACTTTTTTGCGCAAGTTCGGTATAGAAAATATAGAAGATTTGCCAAACCGCGAAGCATTGCTCGAACAAATAAGAGAAATAGAAGAGTCCACTCCCGAGCCTATTGAGGAGGGTCTTTACAGATATGGTGAAAACGTCGAAGAAACGCCGGAGTTTTTGCAAGGCGAGCAAGTTGTTAAAATCGAAGTGGACGACGGCGAAAACTGAGTAAACCGTAAACTAATATTTGTTATTACAGTGGCAAACACTAAGCGTGTGATATACTTAGTGCTTGCCATTATTATTTTGTATTTTATTTCGCTAAGGCTGTCCTTTGGCGTAAATGTGAATATTGACACCGACAACAACATCGGCAAAATTGTTGTCACTTTCTTTTTTATTCCGATTTTCCGAAAAAAGATAAATATAAAACGGCTGTTAAGCGGTCATACCGAACAGTTTGAACAGCCGCATGACGACAAAGAACAAGAGACAAATGAAAAGCCCGACAAAAGCGGTCCGATTAAAAGGTTTTTAGTAGATTGTGCAATAAAAATACTAAAAGCAGTGTGCGTAAGAACTGCCGATTTGAAGGCAAAAATCGGCACGGGTGACGCCGCGGCGGACGGCATGGCGGTGGGTATGCTTCGCATTATGTACACGCAGTTTTGCGCATTTTTCGGGTTTGACGGAAAAAGCGGAACAATCGAGCCCGGTTACGACTCCGAAATACTGTTTTTCTCGTTTTTCGGCATATTTTCGATAAGTTTTGCAGATATTATCTTTGCCGTATGCAATGTTGTTTTTAGCAGAATAGCGCACTGCGGCGAAAGGAGAAGTTATGCGAATGTTGCCGAGTGAACATACAGAGCACCCGATTGAACGCATTATGGACAGCGCATTCGGAAAAATGCGCACGCTTACAGATGCGGATATCATAGTAGGTAATCCCATAGTTATGCCTGACGGCACTACCGTTGTTCCTATCAGCAAGATAAGCATCGGCATTGTGACGGGCGGCGGCGAGTATTGCCAAAAACAGCAAAACGAATATCCGTTTGCGGGCGCAAGCGGCGCGGGAATGAGCATTTCGCCAATATGCTTTTTGGTGAGCGACGGCAAGTCGGTAAAAATGCTTAACGTGGGAAGCAAGAGTATGCTTGACAAAGTTGTGGAAACGGTGCCCGATGTTGTCGGTTCGTTGTTTGGGAAGAAGAAAAGATGAAAAGAATATTACCGATTGTAATTGTCGCGTTGTTTGCGGCAATGTTTTGTGCGGGGACGTATGTGGATGCGAAAGAAGCAGTAACGGCAGGCGGAACAAACGTAAACAGCTCCGCGGCGGCAATGGCGCTTGTGGATGGGGATACAGGCGAGCTTATTTACAGTAAAAATTGCGACGCACGCAGAGAGCCTGCCAGCACGACAAAAATTTGCACGGCTATAACTGTGATAGAAAACCAAACTATTTTGGATGTTCCCATGCCCATACCCGACGAAGCCGTAGGCGTGGAGGGTTCGTCGCTGTATCTGCAAAAGGGCGAAATGCTTACCGTTCGCGATCTTTTGTACGGGCTTATGCTGCAATCGGGCAACGATTGCGCCGTGGCGCTTGCAATTATCGTAGGCGGAAGCGTGGACGGCTTTGTGCGTATGATGAACGAAACGGCGGCAAAAGCGGGGGCTGAAAATACGCATTTTGCCAATCCGCACGGACTTCACCACGAAGATCATTACACGACGGCGCGCGATCTTTGCGCAATATCGTATTACGCCATGAAAAACGAGTTATTCAGGGAAATAGTGTCCACCAAGCGTCACACTACGCCGTATCACAATCATAATTACCAGCGTAACTTTCCCAACAAGAACAAGATTTTGTTCAACTACGAAGGCGGCAACGGCATAAAAACGGGGTATACACGGCATTCGGGCAGATGTTTGGTATCGTCCGCCACTAGAAACGGAAAGACTTACATCTGCACCGTGCTAAACTGCGGCGATATGTTTGAAGAATGCATGCGGCTTATGGACTGTGCGTTTATGCGCAGATAAACAATAGGTGGCGAAACGCTTGATTTTTTTTATCCAATCGGTTAAAATTTAATCATGCGTATCAATAAATATCTCAGCGGCTGCGGACTTGACAGCCGCCGTAAATGCGAAAAACTGGTGACGGACGGCAGAGTTAAGGTAAACGGCAAAACCGTCACCGACCTTGCAACCGACATAAAGGACGGCGACAGCGTGGAGGTCGACGGCAAGTACGTCAATCTTTCCGAGCGCAAGGTTTACATAATGCTTAACAAGCCCAAAGGCTGTGTGTGCACCGCAAATGACGAAAAGGGACGAAAGACCGTTCTTGATTTTGTAAAAATCAAAGAGCGTATTTTTCCGGTCGGAAGACTCGATTACGATACCGAAGGGCTGTTATTATTGACCAACGACGGCGAACTGGCCAATATTATCACGCATCCCAAAAACATGGTAAAAAAGGTATACAGCGTGCGTGTGGAAGGCGAAATATCCGACGCCGAAATAAAAAAACTCAGAAGCGGCGTAGAGTATGGCGGCATAAAGTATGCGCCGGCGCGCGTTGTCGTTTTGGAAAAGGACGACAAGCAGACCAAGCTGGAGATAACGGTCACCGAAGGGAAAAATCACGAGATAAAAAACATGATAGAATCGCTCGGTCGGCACGTGGTGTTTTTAAAACGCACGGAAATAGCGGGATTGCGGCTTGGCGGACTGTCGCGCGGCGAGTGGCGTTACCTTAACTCGCGCGAAGAAGAACATCTTAAATCGCTCAAATAAATTAAAAAAATAATTGCGGTATTGTTGAAATTTCTTATCGGTAGTGATATAATGTAAATGGAGAAGTTTGGAGGGTTGAATGGAAACATTAAAAAACGCAAAGAGCGCACTCGCTGCGGCTAATAAAGATATAATCAATTTTTTAAACGCGTTTATCGACGATAAATCGTTCGTCGAAACTGACGCGTTTATTTGTTCTTCAAACGATGAAGTAGGCGACGGTGTGGTCAGCGGTTTTGCCACTGTGGACGACAACGCCGTATGTATTTTTGCCGTAAACGGCAAAACGCTTAAAGGCGCTATCGGCGAGGCAAATTCAAAAAAGATTGTGCGCACCGTAAACAACGCCGTGCGCATGGGCAAACCGCTTATTGCCGTATGGGATACAATGGGCGCGCGATTTGCCGAGGGCATAGGTGCGCTTGAAGGTTACGGCTCTATACTTCGCGCTTACACGGTCGCTTACGGGGAGATTCCTGTAATAACCGTAATTAAAGGCAATAATCTGGGCATTTCGTCTTATGTCGCCGGTATCAGCGATTTTGTAATAGCGTATCCGGACAGCGTAATCGCATCCGCTTCGCCGCTTGTTATCGCGGGCAAGGCGGGCGTGGATGTCAAGTCGGTCGGCACAACAAAGGCAGTGGCGGAAAAAGGCATTGTAACGCAAGTAGTTAAAAACGACAAGGCGCTCAAGGAACAGATTGTCGCATGTCTTTCGGTGTACATAGACGGAAAATCTTACGGTGATGACGTAAACCGTGTTTGCAAAGGACTTAAAAGCGGAATTGAAACCGGTGCGCTTATTGCCGAAGTTTTTGATAAGAACAGCTTTTTGGAGCTGAGAGCGGAATGCGCACCGACCGTTAAGACCGGTTTTGCCGCGCTTGCGGATATTACGGTAGGCGTTGTTGCGGCAACCGAGCGCATAACGCACGACGGCTGCATAAAAATAAGCGAGTTTTTAAACGTCTGCGAAAACGCGGAACGCCCCGTTATATTTTTGGTAAACAGCGAAGGCACCGAGCAAACTAAAGCCGACGCCGCGCTAATACGCGAAATGTCCAATCTTATATATCAAGTCAACTCACTCAGTGTGGATATTTTTTCTGTAGTGTACGGCAAGGCGATAGGCGGCGCGTACACCGCGCTTGTAGCGCCCGCGGAATATAAGATTGCATGGGATAGCGCGGAAATCGGCGCTTTGGAGTCGGAAGCGGCGGCGCGTCTGTTGTATGCAGACGAAATCAAGTCCGCTAAGGACAAAGACAAAACTGCGGAAAAGCTTGCCAAGTCGTACGGCGGGGAAAACTGCGCTGCGCTTGTAATTGCAAAAAGCGGGTATTTGGACAACGTTATCGAGCCCAATCACACGCGTTCGTATTTGATAGCCGCGCTACTTGCGCATGTGGAGTAACAATATGAGTACAGCTTTACATTCCGCATCGGATATGTCTTTGAGCGAAGGCGCGGTGTTTGCCTTAATAGGCTTTTTGATAGTACTTGCTGTGCTTGCGCTATTGGTCGGAATATTTTATCTATCCGGTTTTATATTTCAGTCTAAGCTTTTTAACAAGCAAAAAGATCAGCCTGCCGCTGTTATTACGCCTAAAAATGACGACAGCGACGACGAGGCCGACGAGCAGCTTGTTGCCGTAATTACCGCCGCAGTTGCGTGCATGTTGGAAGAAGAAA
>JAFLVI010000004.1 GCA_022508405.1 Clostridiales bacterium | reverse complement strand
GAGCAACTGACTTGTAATCAGTAGGTTGCGGGTTCAAGTCCCATCTTCGGCTCCAAAGCGTCGAAATTGATTGAATATCTTTTTCGACGTTTTTTGTTTTTGCAATGGCGGCTTGTCGAGGTGTTTATGAAAAAAATCGAAGAGATAAAAATTTTTCTTTTGGACAGAAATCCGGAAATGTACGCCGCATGGAACAAGTATTTTTTCGGGCTGGAAAATGTTTCCGTAGTCTGCATGGATTTTGTGGAATTCATGCGGCGGCACAAGGTGGAGTGTGTGGTATCTCCGGCTAATAGCTTTGGAATCATGGACGGAGGGTATGACGCAGCAATCAGCGCGTGGTTCGGTGATGAGTTACAGCAAAAAGTCCGGCAGTACATCATAGACAATCTTTACGGTGAACAGCCTGTATGTACAAGCATTATTATCGATACCGATGTGCAGGGCATAAAGCTTATTCATACGCCCACAATGCGCACGCCAAGCATAATTACTGACGAGCGAATAATCTACCACTGTACGCGCAGTTGCCTTATTACTGCGCTTAATAACGGGGTTAACAGCATAGTAGTGCCTGCTTTTGGCGGGCTTACAGGATGCGTATCGTGTGATAAGATTGCGCAAATGATGTGGTTTGCCTTTGATCAGCTGAAAAATCCGCCGCAAAAGATTGATTGGGAATATGCTTCCCGTAGAAATTTTTAAAAGTAGGCACAATGTCGAAAATTGTTGACATATGATGACGATATTGATAGAATACAGTTATGAATAAACCGATTGAGATTGCAAACAATTACATATCCATTGCTAATGAAAAGACTTCTATGGCGTGGCACAAGTTACTCATACTTGCCGTGCTTGCGGGAGCGTTTATCGCGCTTGCCGGTGCGCTTGCCACCGTTGCGGGCGCGCTTTCTTCGGGATCTAACGCCGCAATAATTAAGGGCGCGGTATTTCCGTTGGGGCTCATGCTGGTAGTTGTTTGCGGCGCGGAACTTTTTACCGGCAACTGCTTGCTTGTCGCTCCGCTGTTAAATAGGAATATAAAAGTAAAGGGCATTTTGAAAAACTGGGGATTGGCATATCTGGGTAACTTTATCGGCGCAACGCTTATTGCCGTTCTTGTTGTTTACAGCAAAACTTACAGCGGTGATATAGGAGTTACGGCTGTAGCGACCGTCACTGCAAAAAGTAAACTGAACTTCGGCATTGCGCTATTAAAAGGAATTCTTTGCAATATGCTTGTGTGTCTTGCCGTTTGGATGGCTTTTGCAAGCAAAAGCGCCGCGGGTAAAATGCTTGCCGTGTACATGCCTGTTTTCGCATTTGTAGTATGCGGATTTGAGCACAGTATAGCAAATATGTACTATATAATGTCGGCTGTCATGGTGGACGGCGGGGGATTTAACTTCGGTTATGCGCTTTTAAACGGACTACTCGCGCCGACAATAGGGAACATAATAGGCGGAGCGTTACTTGCCGTTGCTTTTTGGGCATTGTATTTTAAGCGAAAAGAAAATGCGTAATTTATTTTATCTAAAACAAAATCGATGGCTTGATTAAGTCATCGATTTTCTATAAACAAAAAAGGAACGCTTTTAACGTTCCTTGTGGAGCGGAAGACGAGACTCGAACCCGCGACCCTCACCTTGGCAAGGTGATGCTCTACCAACTGAGCCACTTCCGCACGCAGTATAGTAAATATAGCATTTATCAAATATATTTGTCAAGCATTTTTCAATAAAAAATCGATTATTAGTTAAAAAATGTTTGACAATATTATTATTATGCTGTATAATCATTTTGTAACATAAGGAGGTGGATTATGGCTGTCCCCAAACATAAAACATCAAAGCAGCGCACTCATACGCGCGGATCGCAATGGAAGTTATCCGCTCCGACCTTGGTTGAGTGCAAAAGCTGCCACCAGCAGATTCAAATGCACCGTGTGTGCCCGTTCTGCGGCAGCTATGACGGCGAAGTTAAAATCGAACAAAAACAAGGTAACGACTAAAATTTTACCCCGCATATACGGGGTATTTTTTTAGTCGGCATTTTTTATTCGGAGGTTAATATGAAAATTATTGTTGATATAGGCGCGTGCGACAATCCCGCAAAAATGGTTTTGGGCGCTGTTGACGCCGCAAAAGAATATACCGATTATACAATCGTTTTAGTGGGCAATGCGGATTTTATAAGGTCTACTATCGGCGGGGTTATGCCTGCCAATCTCGTAATTGAGCATGCGCCCGACATAATTTCCAATGACGACACGCCTACGCGCGCAATTAGGCAAAAGCCCGATTCGTCGCTTGTTCGCGCAATCAACTTGCTTAACGGCTCAGACGACGCCATAGGTTTACTTAGCGGCGGCAGCACCGGTGCTGTGTTAACGGGAGCAACTCTTATGGTAGGGCGTATAAAAGGCGTGCACCGTCCCATGCTTGCGTGCTTTATGCCTACGGCAATCGACGACAAGCTTGTGTGCGTTGCGGATTGCGGCGCAAACGTTGATTCCAAGCCTGAGTTTTTGGCGCAGTTCGCCGTTATGGCAAATATGTATGTGAGCGCGCTGTTCGGAATTAGCAACCCCAAAATCGGTTTGCTATCCGTCGGGGCGGAAGATCATAAGGGTGATGAGCGCTCCAAAGCGACCTTTGCTTTGTTAAAACAGAACACCGAACTCAATTTTGTCGGCAATGTCGAAGCGCGTTATGCATTGTCGGGAGATTACGATATAATAATTTCGGACGGGTTTGCGGGCAATGTGCTGATTAAGTCTGTGGAAGGCACGGCAAAGCTTGTTATGTCCAAGCTTAAAGAAGCTATGCTTTCGTCCGCTAAAGCCAAAATCGGCGCTCTCTTTATGAAAAAAGCCGTGTACGGGCTTAAAGATAAAATGGATTACCATGCTTACGGCGGCGCGGCGTTTTTGGGCGTTAAAAAGATAGTTGTCAAAACGCACGGTTCGTCCAACGAGGTTTCCACCAAAGCGTCCATTCGCAATATAATAAGAATGCACAAAAACAATATTATAGACAGCATTAAAAACGGCATGGCACAGCAGTCCGAAGCAGAGAGCGCGGGTGAATAACATTCAAGTCGATTGTATTCAATCGCTGATTGGATACAAGTTTAACGATTGTAAATACTTGACGGCGGCGTTCACTCATTCGTCATACGTAAACGAACATACAGCTGTCGGCAACGAGCGCATAGAGTTTTTAGGCGATTGTGTGCTTAACTTTCTTGTGGGAGAAAAGTTATTTCTTTCCGACCGCACTGCAAGCGAAGGCGGATTGTCGGCTAAGCGCGCGTCGCTTGTTTCGCGCACGCCGCTTGCGCGTATAGTGGACGATCTCGGACTTATGCAGTATTTGCGCGTCGGCGCAGGTGTAAACAAAAACGAATTTTCCGTAAAGGCACGGTCCGATGTTTTTGAAGCATTGCTCGGCGCGGTATATCTTGACGGCGGTTTGGATGCGTGCAAGGTTGTACTGGATAATATTTACTACAATCACGTTGTTCCAGAGCGCGATTACGTGAGCGAACTTAAAAATTACTGCGACAAGCACGGAATATTTTTGTTTTACTACGATATATACGAGCAAGACGGAATGTTTGTTGCGGAAATGGACGCCGTAGGCAAGCGATATAGCGAAAGGGGCAGGTCAAAACGCGATGCGGAAAAGAAGCTTGCCGAAACCGTTTACAAGGCGCTTGTGGAAACCGATAACGGATAAAAAACAAAATTCGCGCGGTTGTCATTTATTTCGATTGATTTTTCAAGACATATATGCTAAACTGTTAAATGTATGTACATACGTAAAGGCCGGTAATACTCTTGAAATTTAAAAAGCTAACCTTAATCGGGTTTAAATCCTTTGCCAACAGGCTGGAAGTCAAGTTTGGGGAAGGCATAACGGCAATCGTCGGGCCAAACGGTTGCGGAAAGAGTAACGTTGCCGATGCTGTGCGCTGGGTTTTGGGCGAGCAGTCGGCAAAGCTTTTGCGTGGTTCAAAAATGATGGACGTTATTTTTAACGGCTCCAAAAAGCGCAAAGCGCTGTCCTATGCGGAAGTTGCGCTCACGTTTGACAATCACAACAGATCGCTCTTTCCGTCGTGCGAATTTGAAGAAGTCGTTATGGCGCGTAAGCTTTTTCGTTCGGGCGAGAGCGAATATTATATAAACGGCAGTCAGTGCAGGCTGCGCGACATTAACGATATGTTGCGCGATGCCGGCTTTGCCATAGAAGGTTATACAATTATCGGTCAGGGCAGGGTTATGGAAATAATCAATGCCAAGCCGGAAGACCGCCGTTCGGTATTCGAAGAAGCCGCCGGCATAAGCAAGTACAAGTACAAAAAGACCGAAGCGGAGCGCAAAAATGCGCGTACGCGGGAAAACCTTGTTCGTCTTAACGATATTTTAAGCAACGATACCGAGCGCCTTGCGCCGCTTGCCAGACAGGCGGAAAAGACGCGCCAGTACCGCGAGATAAAAGACAAGTTAAAGCAGCACGAAATCAATCTTTACATAAATCGCTACGAAACGGCGTCTGGAACAAAGGACAAGCTTTCCGCCGTTATTGCAGACATAGACGCTCAGATTAAGGATAAACAGCGCGCATACGCCGCCGCCACGGAAGATTACAACTCCGCAATGGCGGAACTGCAAACAATAGATTCCACGCTCGACAAGTATCATTACGAATTGACTAATCTTACTGTCAATAAGGAAAAGATTTCCGGACAGATAAACCTTTTAAGACAGCAAATCGAAAATATCAGTGCACAGACGCGTTCGCTAATGGCTACAAACACAACGCTGAACGACAATTACGGCAATCTTACCGTCACAGCTGCCGAAAAGCAAGACGAACTGCGCCGTAAATCGGACGCGTTAAAGCTTGCGCGTGAAGAATACGAGCGGGTCAATGCCGAATATAACAAAGTTTCCGATTCGGTCATTGCCGAAGAGCAAAAGATAAATGCCGCACGTCATGCCTTGCTTGCGGCTATGGAGCGCCGTGCCGCCGTCAACCGCAGTGTGGGCGAGCTCTCCGCAGAGCGCACCGGACTTTCCGCGCAGATAGAAGAATACAAAGCAAAGCTTGCCGAATACGAATCCAAGATAGCCGCCGTAACCGACGGAATAAAAACCTTGGACGAGCAGCTTATTTCGTTGCGTGCGGAACGAGATGAACTTATATCGCAAAAGGACAAAGCTTCGGACGAAAATATCGGGGTTGTTGCGCGCCTTGCTTCTTTGGGCGGGGAACTCAGTCAAGCCAAGCAAGATTTATCGGCGCTTGTATCACGTCGGCGCGTACTGGAAGACGTGCAAAGGGACGCGTACACCCATGCCGTGCGCAAGCTATTGGAAGACGCGCAAACTATCGATCGCATTAAAAATGCGGTAGTGGGCGTAATCGGACAGGTAATTTCCGTTAAGGAAGGCTTTGAAGCGGCCGTTGATATGGCTCTTGGCAATGCAGTAAACAACATAGTCACAAAAGATGAGGACGACGCCAAACTGCTTGTCGAGCATCTTAAAGCCAACAAGTACGGCAGAGCGACGTTCCTTCCTATTACCAGCTTTAAACCCCGCGTTATAGATAAGGAATTGCTTCCTTTACTGGATAGGCAAGGCTGTTTCGGTGTTGCCACAAATGCGTTAACATACGATTCGGTTTTCGATCCGGTAATCAAAGGACTGCTTGGCAGTACCGTAATAGTGGATAATATGGATACCGCTGTAAGTCTTGCGCGCGACAGCAAGTACGGCTTCCGTATTGTCACACTGGACGGCGATATAGTTACACCGCAGGGTGCAATAACCGGCGGAAGTAAAAAATCAGACGCGTCCAACGTGTTTGCGCATGAGCGCACGCTTAAGGAAATTATTGCGCAGGCGGATTCGCTTAAAGCCAAAATTGACGGACTGCAAAGCGAACGCGACGAACTTAACTTGCGCAACGAAAATCTTATAAAGCGCGTAAAAGAGCTAACGGAAGATATACACGATTACGACCTTGCCGAAGCCGCAAAGACGGCGGAAAGCAACGCAATGCGCAGTGATTTGACTGCGTTGATGGTCAGCAAGACTACCGATACGAATATGCTCAAGCAACTGAATATGCGGCTTGAGGAAACAAATGCCGACCTCAGCGCGGTGGAGCAGACGCAGGACGACATAGGCTTAGACGCGCACAGCGAAGAAAACTCGCGTATAAATAAGGAGTTCGATTTGTTGCGCAATGAGCGCGATAGGTTGCACGACTGCGTTGCGGCAAACAATCTGCAAATAGTCACGCTGGAAAAAGATATAGAAGCGTTACAGAGTGAGATTGCTCGGTTAAAGAGCGAGGCGGTAGCAACGGCTTCGCGGTTGGAAAGTAATAACATGACAATACTCACCAACAACCGTGCTATGCAAGAGTGCGACGAAAAGATCAAGGAGCTTTCCGTAAGCAGTTCGGACGGCAACGACAAGCGCAGACAAGAAATTCAGGCAAAACTGGACGGACTGTCCCAGCATAAAGCCGACCTAAATGTTAAGTCTGTGGAAAGTGACAAGGCGCGCTTAGAGTATAACGATCAGATTTCGCAGTTGACGGAGCGAAAACACGAGCAGGAAATTTTGCTTGCTCAGGTTGACGTCAACATGGAAAATATGCAGACCGCCATATACGAAAACTATGGACTTGCATACGAAAACTGCTTGGAGTTTAAGGAAGAAAACTACGACGCGGCAAACGGCGAGATAGAGATTGCCAAACTTCGCCGACGCATATTAAACCTTGGCAGTATCAACGAAAATGCCATAGAGGAAGCGCAAGAGTTATCGCAAAAGGTGGGCAGGCTTTCCCAGCAGCGCGACGATATGATTAAGAGCCTTGCCGACGAAGAGCGCATTATCAAGGAAATGTCTGCAAACATGATGCGCGACTTTGACGCGTGCTTCGAGCAAATACGCGAAAACTTTAAAGTCATCTTCCGCGAGCTTTTCGGCGGCGGCACTGCCGATTTGCAGTTGACCGAAAACGAGGATCCGCTTCTTCGCGGTGTGGAAATCGTTGCGCAACCGCCGTCCAAAAACCTTCAGTCGATTTCGCTTTTGTCGGGCGGCGAAAAAACGCTAACCGCAATAGCGATTATGTTCGCCATAATCAAGCTTCGTCCCATGCCGTTCTGTTTGCTGGACGAGATCGAGGCGGCGCTCGACGAGGCCAATGTAGGCAGGGTTGCCGCAATGATCAAGCGTTTTGCGGCTACCACACAGTTTATTGTAATCACGCACAGAAAACCCACCATGGAAGAAGCCGACTGTCTTTACGGCGTAACCATGGAGGAAGAAGGCGTTTCCACAATCGTGTCGGTGCGATTGGGCGACGCGCTGAAAGGCGCGGTTTCAATACCCAAAGCAAAAAACGATTAGCTTTTCAGGTGAATTATGGGACTGTTTTCTAAGATAAAAAACGGGCTAAAACGTACAAAGGAAGCCATTGCATACAAGCTGAACAAGCTGTTTACCGGCGGAGTTCTTACCGATGATTTTTACGATGAGTTGGAAGAAACACTTTTGACTTCCGATATCGGCGCGGAAACGACCGATACTATAATGGACAGGTTAAAGGACGAAATCGATAAAAACCATGTCCGCGATACCGCAACGGTCAGAGATTTATTAAAGAAAATTCTCGTCGAACTTTTGGAAGAAAACGAAAAGCCGGAATACGATTATCCGCTTGTTATTATGCTGTCCGGCGTGAACGGCGTGGGCAAAACCACTGCGATAGGCAAGCTTGCAAAAAAATTCAAGTCTATGGGTAAATCCGTAACAATAGCGGCGGCGGATACTTTTCGCGCTGCGGCGGCCGATCAGCTTACAGTGTGGGCGGAGCGTGCGGGCGTGCGCATAATAAAGCATGCGGAAGGCGCGGACCCCGCGGCGGTTGTGTACGACGCGGCACAGAGCTTAAAGAGCAAAAAAGGCGACGTGCTACTTGTGGACACGGCCGGCAGACTGCACAACAAAAAGAACCTCATGGAGGAGCTTAAAAAGATATCGCGCGTTGTGGATAGGGAGCTACCGGACGCCACGGTTTACAACTATATTGTGCTTGACGCCACAACAGGACAAAACGCCATTTCGCAGGTGGATTTATTTAACGAGGCGATAGATATAGACGGAATAGTGCTTACCAAACTGGACGGCACGGCTAAGGGCGGCGTGGTGCTTGCCATTGCGGGCGAGCTTAACGTACCTGTTGTGTACGTAGGCGTCGGCGAAGGCATAGACGATTTGGAAGACTTTGATTCCGAAAGCTTTGTGGCAGGCATAATGGGTGATTAAAAGACCGACCTAAAAGGTTGGTTTTTCTTTATTTACAAGGAACTGAACATGAGTAAACGCAAGATTATAATATATAATATTTTTCTGTTTGTGCTTGCGGCGGCGATTGCCATTGGATTTTGGGCGATTGGATTTGTTACTGCCGACAAAAAAGCCGCGTGGAAAATTGTCTTTGCGGTTTCTATGGGCGCAATAGGCTTACTGTGCATAATCAATGTAGTATGTAATAGATTGTTCACGCAAAAATTCAAAAAGATGAAAGTGCGCGAATTGTATGAGTATATGGATGACGTAAGAAAAAAAGCGCAAAGCGATATTATAGGTGTACGCAAAAAGACGTTGCGCATGGTTATTTTGTCGTACTTTTATCTCGCTTTAATTTTTGCATTGCTGTGTCTTTGTGCGTTTGCATACGGAAAAGCGGATTTAAGTTCGGACATGATTACAATAATATTGTTGTTATTTATGTACTTATTTGTGTCCATATTCGATATTTTGTTTTTGCCGATTTCCAACGATTTAAACAACTTGCAAGCAGAACTTTCCCGCGACGATTTTCCACTTATGCATAGAACGGTGCAACGTGCGGCGGACGCAGTGGGGTTTAAAGGGAATATCAGGCTGTTTTTGGTGGCAAGTGAAGTAACCGTTACCGCATATTGCGGTACTGCGTTTATTACCATCGGTTACAAAGAAGCCGCGTTGTTCACAAATGACGAACTTTTTGCCGTTATGCTGCATGAATTTGCGCATATTATAAACGCCGATGTCAAAAGAGCAAAGCGGCTATCACGCTTGCAGGCACGATGGGATAGCGAATCGTTCAATAACGTTACGTTGTTGGCGCGCATATTGTTGTTTTCGTTTATTTCGCAAATCGTGGAATATAATATATATTTATATAATTTGTTCTCTTCAATCGTAAAGGAACAAGCCGCGGACGATATGGTGCGCCGTTTGGACGGAAAGGGCAGTTTTGCCGACGCTATAGCAAAGACGGAAATGATAGCAAAGTACAGCAAAGTGCCGGTGCCGGAATTGGAATATTACTTTTTTGAATCCGAAGTGCCGCCGCAACATTTTGCAACGCTTGACTATAACACGTATTTAGAGTATTGCAAAAAATACGGGCATTTGTGGCGTGACGAACTGCAAAAGGAGTTGCCGTCACAGGTAGATACTCATCCGACGGCAAAAATGCGTATACAAGGCTTTGGCCGCGATGTATCCGATTGCAATGACAGCGCAATAGAAACCGATTCCTTGTACGTGGTGGAGCAGCAGCGCATACTCGAGCGCGCCGATGCTTTTACATACATAGCGATTGGCAGTAATTATGCAGAACAACGCGAGCATTTGTATTTAGAGCGAAAGACAGCAATAGATAATCTTGACCGTGCAGAAGCGAACGGAAAGGATTTGACGGGTGCGGCACGCGAAAACGCACTCTGGGCTTTACTGGGAATAGACGACGACCGCACCATTGTTTTGGCGGACAGAATGATTGCAAGCGGCGACCGCGCGCCTGCCGCAAATTTTGCCAAAGGATATGTTTATCGCAGGCGGCACGACGACCGGTGTGTGGAATGCTTTGTAAACGCCGCAAGCGATCCGGCATATGCGGAAGAAGCTTACAACCTGATAGGAAAGTATGCTTTAATGACAGGCAACGAAGAACTAATCGAAAAGTACAGAGCGGACATCCCCGACGTTATGCAAACAGCGCACGATAAAATGGAAGACAACGAGTTTAAGAGCACATCGCCAACCGAGCCGTGCGATTTGGACATAGCCGTCATTGCGGAACTTGCACACAAAATTAACAGTGTATCCGACAATGCCTTAAAAAAGCTTTATGTAAGTAAGTACACAGCGCCGGACGGTAATTCGTACTATCCGTTTGCATTTGATTTTACAAAAAAGGCGGCGCTTCGCGCCAATAGAGACATGAGCATTTATTATATAATTTACGATATTCTTGTTTCTTACAACCGAGAACCGGCGTTTATTTTATGCAATCCCAATATGGGTCTTGTTCGCAACGTAAAACGTGCAAAAGGCTTAACTGTGTATGATTGTATCAACCAAACGCAAATTAAAAAATAATTGATATTTTTTATAAAAACAGTTGCAAAAAAGAAAAATTCGGTGTATAATTACGGTGTAAAGTAAATTTACTTTACACCGTTTGTCTATGAGTAAAGATTTGAACATTACAAGACTGTGCGACGCGTACGGCGCACTGCTTACCGAGCATAGGCGGGATATCATCCGCAGCTATTACGACTACGACTTGTCGCTTGCCGAGATAGCGGAAAACTTGGGTATTACGCGTCAGGCGGCGTTGTGCAGCATTAAGCAAGCGGAAAGGCAACTGCTGGAGTACGAAGCTAAGCTTAAAATGGTGGAAAAATTCGATAGACTTCAACGGCAGATAGACAAGGCAATAATAGATATCGACACCGATGCAGATCGCGCAAAGCAAGATTTGCGACAAATAGTTACCGATATATTATGAGAAAAGGTAGAGTATTATGGGTTTATTCTCATCGTTAGCTGACAAACTTGGCAATGTTTTTGCCAAAATAACATCGCGCGGAAAGCTAACCGAAGGCGAAATCAAACAGGCTATGCGCGAAATACGCATTGCGCTTTTGGAAGCGGACGTTAACTATGCGGTCGTTAAGGATTTTGTGGCGCGCGTGTCCGAAAAATCTGTGGGCGAGCAGGTGCTTAAATCTCTTACCCCCGGGCAGCAGGTTGTCAAAATAGTTAACGACGAGCTTGTGGAACTTATGGGTTCTACCAACTCCAAGCTGGAAGTTTCGTCCAAGCCGCCCACGGTAATCATGATGTGCGGGCTTCAAGGCGCCGGTAAAACCACTTTTTGCGGCAAACTGGGCGCGTATCTTACAAAGCAGGGCAAAAAGCCGATTTTTGCGGCATGCGACGTGTACCGTCCCGCCGCTATCAACCAGTTGCAGGTTGTAGGCAAAAAGGTTAACATTCCCGTATTCGAGCAAGGCACGGGCAATCCCGTAAAGATCGCCGCCAACGCGGTAGAGCAAGCGGTAAAACTCGGGTACGATACGGTAATCATAGATACCGCAGGTAGATTGCACATCAACGAGGAGTTGATGCGCGAGTTAAAGGACATAAAGCAAAAGACAAACCCCACGGAAATACTTTTGACCGTAGACGCAATGACCGGTCAGGACGCGGTAAACGTCGCCAAAACGTTCAATGACGAGTTGGACATTACGGGCGTTATCCTTACCAAGCTGGATGGCGATACCAGAGGCGGTGCGGCGCTATCCATCCGTTCGGTTACAGGCAAGCCCATCAAGTTTTGCGGCACAGGCGAAAAGTCGGGTGATATCGAACCGTTCTATCCGGACAGAATGGCGTCGCGCATACTCGGCATGGGAGACGTGCTGTCGCTTATAGAAAAGGCGCAAGAAGCCGTTTCGGAAGAAGAACTGAAAAAACTTGAAAAGCGCATGCGCGAAAACAAGTTCACCTTGGAGGACTTTTTAACGCAATTTAAGTCGCTTGCCAAAATGGGCGATATCAACGACGTCGTAGCCATGATCCCGGGTATGAGCAGAACTAACGTGGATTCCAAACAGATTGACGAGCGCATAGGCAAGTACAAGGCAATTATTCTTTCCATGACGCCGTATGAGCGCAATCATCCCGAAGTCATCAAGGCGTCACGCCGCAAGCGTATAGCGGCAGGCAGCGGTACCACCGTACAAGAAGTAAATGCGCTATTAAAGCAATACGATCAAACGCGCGAGATGATGAAGGCGGCGCAAAACGGAAAAATGCCTATGCAACCTCAAAAGATTATACGCCAAAAGCGCCGTTTCAGATAGTGTTAAGCGCGTGCACGTTCTTTATAATCACAAAAATAATAAAGTAAAAAACCATTTTTAAGGAGAAAATATACTATGGTAAAAATCAGACTCACTCGCATGGGCGACCACAAATCCCCGTTCTACCGCATTATCGTTGCCGATTCGCGTTCGCCGCGTGACGGAAGGTTTATCGACATTATCGGTACTTACGATCCGCACCTTGACGACGGGCTCAAAGTGGACGTGGAAAAGGCTAAGCAGTGGATAAAGAACGGCGCTCAGCCCACCGATACCGTGCGCGCTTTGCTCGTCAAGTCCGGCGCAATGGACACCAAAAAGTCCACGCAAAAGACCAAGGTCGAAAAGAAGAAAAAAGCGGAGTAATGAACAATGACCGAACTTGTTAACTACATTGTTACCGCGCTTGTCGACAACAAGGACGAAGTGTCGGTTACCGAGGACGGAGACGTAATCACCGTCAAGGTGGCAAAAGACGATATCGGCAAGATAATCGGCAAACAGGGTCGCATTATCAAATCCATCCGTTCGGTAGTAAAGGCGGCGTCCGTCAAGCAGGGCAGAAACTGCACTGTGGAAATAGACGAGTAACTTGATTACCGTAGGGCAAATCACAAAACCGCAGGGTGTGCGCGGCGAAGTCAAGGTCAGACCGATGACCAACGACCCGTCGCGCTTTTGCGTGCTTAAGTCGGCATATATAGACGGGCGTTTGTACAAGCTGTCTGCAGTGCGCGTAAGCGGAAACGATGTGTATCTTCGGCTGAGCGGTGTAGACGACCGAAACGCCGCGGAAACGCTTCGCGGCAAGTATATAGAAATCGACCGTGCGGCGGCTGTTGCTCTTGACGACGGCGAATTCTTTATAGACGACCTTGTTGGCGCTACGCTGTGTGCGCGTACAGCCGACGGCAGTCAAAGCATTGGCACGATAATGTCTGTGCAGTCTTTTGGTTCGGCTGACGTTTTTACCGTTCAAACCGAGCGTGGCGAAATGACGTTTGCGTTTGTTAAGGCTTTAAATGCCGAGTATGACGAAGAAAGCAATGTGCTCTCTGTTGACGGGCAAAAGCTAAAGGAAGTGGCTGTCTACGATGAAGATTAGGGTACTTACACTTTTTCCGCAAATGTTTGACTGCCTTAACGAGAGTATAATCGGCAGGGCAATCAAAAGCGGAAAGCTTGACTTTGCGGCTGTGGACATCCGCGCATATTCAAAGGACAAACACCAAAAATGCGACGACACGCCGTATGGCGGCGGCGCGGGCATGGTTATGGCGGCGCAACCGATTTACGATTGTATCAACGCCGTAGACCCTAATCACGAATATTTGCGCATATACATGTCGCCCAAGGGCGAGCGGTTGTCCGACGGATTGTGCCGTACGCTTGCCAAAAACAATAACATACTTTTGCTGTGCGGACATTACGAAGGCGTTGATCAGCGCGTGCTCGATTTGTGCATAGACCGCGAAGTATCCATAGGCGATTATGTTCTGTCGGGCGGCGAGCTTGCGGCAATGGTTGTTATAGACGGCGTTTCGCGGTTTGTGGACGGTGTGCTGGGAAGCTTCGATTCACACGAGGACGAAAGCTTTTCTAACGGAATGCTGGAATATCCGCAGTACACGCGTCCGCCCGAGTTTATGGGGCTTAAAGTGCCCGAAGTGCTGTTAAACGGCAATCACAAGGAGATTGCTTCCTTCCGCGCTCAAAAAAGCCGCGAGTTAACAAAAAGGCTAAGACCCGATTTATTATCGGGCGAAGAATAATAAGCGAGGCTGTATGGATATTAACTGGTTCCCGGGACATATGGCAAAGTCTACTCGGGAGATTGAAGCCAACTTAAAAACGGCGGACTGCGCGGTGTACGTTTTGGACAGTCGCGCCGTTTTGTCGTGCTTTAATCCTGCGTTCGATAACATGATAAATATCCCTATAGTCTATGTTTTGAACAAATGCGATACCGTCACGACCGATTGCGTAAACGGCTGGATAGCAAAGCTTTCGGAAAAAAACCGCATTGCCGTCGCTTTGGAAGGAAATAGCGCGTCTTGCAAAAAAAAGCTACTGCCTGCTATAAAACGCGCTTGCGCCGCAGTGCTTTCCCGTCAGCGCACTCGCGGATTGAACGAACATATAAAGGCAGTCGTAATAGGCGTGCCAAACACAGGCAAGTCGACAATAATAAACAGTCTTTGCGGCAAGGCCAGACTTGTTACCGGTGACCGCGCCGGCGTTACGCGCGCAGCCACATGGGCGCGTGTAGATACCACGCTTGACGTTTTGGACACCCCGGGGACATTGTATCCCAAAATAACCGATAGACGTGTGGGGGAAAACCTTGCCATAATCGGCAGTATTAAGGACGAGGTTTTGGACATTTCCGAGCTTGCCGTCGCGCTTATAGACAGGCTAAACGGCATAGACGTCAATATTTTGATTGCGCGTTACGGTTGTGAAGTAGACGTCGTGGAAGGACCGGAAAAAATCGCTGTGTCTCGCGGCTTTCGTATTCGCGGCGGGCAGCCCGATACGGAACGTGCGGCGGCGGCAATAATCGACGACTACAGAAAAGGTCGACTCGGTAAAGTTGCGTTGGAGTACGCCAAATGAGCGAAACTCGGCAACAAATTGCCGCACAAAAGGTTTTGCGGCTTGTGGAATTTGACAAAGCGTACAACGTGTCTACGCTTTGCGGAGTGGACGAGGCAGGTCGCGGTCCGCTTGCGGGTCCGGTATCGGTATGCGCGTGCATTATGCCGTACGACAGTATAATTGTCGGCATTGACGACAGCAAAAAACTGAGCGAAAAAAAGCGGGAAGAGCTTTACGAGCAAATCGTTGCCGTTGCCGAATACTGCGTTGTAATGATTGACAGACGCGTTATAGACAGCATAAACATATTACAGGCGACCAAACAAGGTATGGCGCGAGCTATATCCGGTCTTAAAGTCAAGCCGGATTTAGCCGTAATAGACGCCGTAAAAAATCTTAATACCGATGTAAAGTGCAGTTCGGTTATCAAGGCGGATGCAAAAAGCTATTGCGTTGCGGCGGCGTCCATTATAGCCAAGGTTACGCGGGATAGATATATGCGCGAGCTTGACAAAAAGTACCCGCAGTACGGCTTTGCCGGCAACAAGGGTTACGGCACGGCGGAGCATATAGCGGCGCTTAAGGAACACGGATACTGCCCCGAGCACCGCCGCACATTTATAAAAAACTTTTTTAATGATGACTTTTTCGATGATTTACCCATAATCTCGGGGGAATGACAATGGATTTAAAGCACAAGAAACGAGTGAATAAGCGCGGAACAAAGGGCGAGGATATAGCCGTCAAGTATTTGGAAACCCACGGTTACCGAGTGTTGGACAGAAACTACACCACATCTGTTGGTGAAGTGGATATATTTGTCACCGACGAAAAAACGCTTATTGCCGTGGAAGTAAAATCGCGTTTGTCGCTTGAATACGGTACGCCCGCCGAGGCGGTAGGTCACCAAAAGGTAAAAAAAATATCGCAAGTCACTTCGCAATATATAAAGCAATTCAGATTGTTTGGTGTGCCCGTGCGCTTTGACGTTATAGAAGTTTACCTAAGCGATAACACCGTCAATCATATTGTAAACGCATTTGACAGCTATTTAAACTATTGATTTTTGTGTGAACTATCCACATAATATTTCACAAAATTTTCACTAAACGGTTGCAATAACTATTGCAAAGTGATATATTAGGCTCGATGGAATTCGATTTACCCACAATCGCGCCAAAGGTGCTTTATAGTATAGGCAGTTTTGATATTACCGTAACAATGTTTTCAACAATGGTTGTTACGATTGCGCTTATATTGTTTGCACTTGTCGTTCGTGTGTTTTTTATACCGCGCTGGAACAACGATCTAAAGCACACGTCGGGATTTCGCATGGCGGTGGAATGGTCGGTAGGGCTTTTCGACAACAATTCAAAAGACATGACGGAAGGTTATGCAGGCGCGGTAGGCGCAATATACTTCGGTTGCTCGGCTTTTATAATGTTTGGGATACTTATCGAATTATTCGGACTGCGCGCGCCGTTGTCCGATTTAAACTGCAATATAATTTTGGGCTTAATCACTTTTTTCGCTATCCTGATTATCGGATTTATGAAAAAGCGTACAAGGCGGCTTACTCATTACGGCGCCGTTATACCGCTTGTGACCGACTGCGTAGTGCCGTTTTCCATGGCGCTAAGGCTTTTTGGCAGCGTTTTTTCCGGCTATTTAATCATGGATATTGTTTACCAAACCGCGCTACGCAATATTTTGCCTGTGTTGCTGGAACCGCTTTTTACGCTGTTCCACGCGCTGATGCAAGCGTATATATTTATGTTCCTGTCTATGAACTTTATTAACGAAGCTATCGAATAGCTGTTCGGAGGTAATTATGCAAGTATTTTTGTCTGCCGTTATGGCATTTTTGGGAGTGGAAGGCATGGCCGCTTTGGGTGCGGGACTTGCTTCTATGGCGTGCGTAGGCGCCGCTATCGGCATGGGTATATCCACCAGCAAGGCGGTGGAGAGCATGGCGCGTCAGCCCGAAGCGACCAAACAGATACGTTCTTCGCTGTTTATCGGTTTGGCGTTTTGCGAGACCACGGCTATTTACGGACTTTTGATTGCTATCATGCTGATAGTAATGTGAGATAACTATGTTGCAGTTAGTTAGCGCCAACATACTGGAAGTTTTCGGGCTTGACTGGAAGTCAATGCTTTTTTATGCTGTAAATTTTTTGATACTGCTTGCGGCTATGATTGGACTATTGTACAAGCCGGTAAAAAACATGCTCAAGAAAAAGCGCGAAAATCTTGACGAAGTGTATGCCGAAAACGAAAAGCTTAAAGCGGAAAGCGAAACTCGTGACGCGGAATACAACAAAAAGATGGAACAGTTAAAGTTGGAAAACGCGCGCAACGCCGCCACCGCTGCGGAAGCGGCGCAAGCCAAAGCGGACGCCATTATTGCCGAAGCGCAGGAACAAGCCAAAAGCATAGTCGACGCGGCAAAAAAGGAATCTGCCACGCAGATGGAACAGCTTAAGGGCGAGTATCGTAACAGCGTAAACAATCTGGCTGTTCAGGTCGCGCAAAAGCTTTTGGAACGCGAAATCACCGAAGACGACAACAACGCGCTTATCGAGCAAGTCTTGTCCGACTGGGAGAATGACTGATGCGTGATATCGTCATTCAAGTATCGTCCGCAACAGAGCTAAAGGATGAGCAAAAGCGCAAAATACAAGATGTTTTTTGCGCAAAGCATCCCAAAGATAATGTTGAGTTTGTTTATACGATAGACAAGGAACTTATCGGCGGAATACTCGTTGTGGACGGTGATAAATATTATGACGGAACGTTGCGCTCGCAAATAGACAATATTAGCGGGGCGTTTCGGCACAGCGACAGCTATGTAGAGGCCGCAACGCCAAAGCGGCGCAAAGGTAAAGTTAAAGCAAAATCAACCACAAGCGAAAGTGCGCCATTACCTACGGACGGCGCTTCCGCCGAGTATATAAAAACTCATACCGATAACGAGCTCTTCGGCAAGGTCGCACAGTACAAAAAATCATTTGCGCCCCGTCAAGCGGGAAGCGTGGAGTTTTGCGGTGACGGCGTTATCATGTGCTCCGGTCTATCCAATGCCGAGTACGGCGAAATGTTGGAAATAGAAAACGGCACGCAGGCGATTGTGCTAAGCCTATCCGAGGACAGTGTGGGCGCGATTGTGCTTGACGACGACGATAAGGTTTCGGCGCGCATGGTCGTAAAAACAACCGGCATGATTGTTTCCGTGCCCGTTGGTGAAAAGCTTTTGGGGCGTGTTGTAAATCCTTTGGGCAAGCCTATAGACGGTTTGGGCGAGTTTGTACCCGATAAATACCGCGCTATCGAGGCGAATGCGCCTGCCATTAAAGACAGAGATAAAGTTAATACGCCCATGAACACGGGTATTTTGGCGGTGGACGCCATGATACCAATAGGTCGCGGTCAGCGCGAGCTTATTATTGGCGACAGACAGACCGGCAAAACGTCTATAGCGGTAGATACCATACTCAACCAAAAGGGTAAGGGCGTAATTTGCGTGTACGTTGCAATCGGGCAAAAGTCGTCCACCGTGTCTAACATTGTCAACACTCTTACCGAGCACGGCGCAATGGACTATACCGTTATCGTAAGCGCAACGGCAAGGGACAGCGCACCTTTACAGTACATCGCTCCGTATGCGGGCTGCGCCATAGCCGAAGAGTTTATGTACGCAGGCAAGGATGTGCTTATAGTTTACGACGATCTGTCCAAGCATGCCGTGGCGTACCGCGCAATGAGCTTGCTGTTAAAGCGACCCCCCGGTCGAGAAGCATACCCTGGGGATATTTTCTATTTGCATTCGCGGTTATTGGAACGTGCGGCAAAGTTGAGTCCTGAGCTGGGCGGCGGATCGATTACCGCACTGCCTATAGTTGAAACGCTTGCCGGCGATATTTCCGCGTATATTCCCACCAACATTATTTCGATTACCGACGGACAAATCTTTTTGGAAAGCGATTTGTTTAATGCCGGTATTCGTCCCGCAATAAATGTTGGGCTTTCGGTGTCGCGTGTGGGCGGAAGCGCACAAAGTCGCGCCATGCGCAAGGTGTCCGGCAAACTGCGGCTTGATTTGGCGCAGTACCGAGAACTTGCTGTTTTTGCTGAGTTCGGTGCGGAACTGGATGAAACTACTTCGCGCATGCTGGAAAAAGGCAAGCGCATGACCGAAATAATCAAACAAGACGTGCACATGCCCATGCGGGAAGAACATCAGATACTTCTTTTGTATTTGACAACCAAAGATTTAATAAAAAACATTCCCGTGCAACGTGTATCGGAGTTTAAGGACAAATTTTTAAAGTATTTCGATATTGAATATTCGGATATTTCCGCCAGACTCGCTCACGGCGGAGAGATTACCATGGACGACGGAATACGAATAGACGATGCGTTAAATGAATTTTCAATGTATTTTTTGAAGGGCGACCATGAGTAATCTGTCCGATATTAAACGTAGATTAACTACGGTCAAACAGACGCGGCAAATAACGGGCGCTATGCAAACCGTATCGGTTGCAAAAATGCGCAAGGCCGCGGAAATCGCAGGTCGCAGTCAAGTGTATTTGACCTTGATTACAGATATTATGCGCATGGCGTCTGCGACAGATTGCGGATTTTCCGTGCAGGCGGACGGCAAGGACGTGCTTTTGGTTATTTCATCCGACAGAGGATTGTGCGGTGGATTTGATAGCGCCATATTTGCCATTGCGGAAAAAGCAATAGACGACAACACGCTGGTTATGCCGATAGGTCAAACCGCCGTTAATTACTTTAAAGGCGCAAAAAACGTTGATTTAAGATTTTCTCATCTGCAATCTGCTGACGGCGGCGCAAAAGAAATAACCGATTATTTGCTCAATGAGTATAGCGGCGGCATAAAAAGTATTTCTGTGGCGTATTCGACATTCGGCAAACAAAATTGTCCGACGGTGGAGCGGCTATTGCCGATTGAAAAAGTTCAAAACAACGTTGCAAATGCGCAAGTTTTGCTTGAGCCTTCTCCGCAAGATGTGCTCAACGCGCTGGTGCCGCTGTACCTATTAGGCAAAATTTACGGCGCGATTTGCAGCAACTCGGCGGCGGAGCACAGCGCCAGACACAGTGCAATGACCACCGCTACAGAAAGCGCGGACGCGCTTATATTACAGTTGACGTCCGAATACAACCGCGAGCGGCAAGCCGCTGTGACGGGACAGATAGTGGAAATAGCAGGCGCGACTTCGGCTTTGTCGCGCAAAGGAGCGGGCAGTGAAAAGAGATCTTAATATCGGCAGTGTTACGGTGGTATTAGGTCCCGTTGTGGACATCAAGTTTGAAACCAAACTGCCCAAAATATACGAAAAGGTTGTAGTTGACACTCATGACATGATAGCAAGCGGTGCGCTTTCCGCAACTTCGGCGGACGGCTTTGTAACGCTTGAAGTAATGAGTCACATCCCGCCGTCCACGGCTCGTTGTATCGCTCTTGAGCCTACCGAAGGACTCGCTCGCGGCATGAAGGCGTACGGCACCGGCCATCAAATATCGGTACCTGTCGGAGAAAAGGTGCTCGGCAGAGTTATGAATGTGCTTGGCGAACCGATAGACGGCAAAGGCGAGATATCTTCCGAAACGCACAGACCCATTCACCGCAAGGCGCCCGAATTTTACGAGCAGAAAAACGGCACGGAAATAATAGAAACCGGTATAAAGGTAATCGATTTGATTGCGCCTTATCTTCGCGGCGGAAAGATAGGGCTATTCGGCGGCGCGGGTGTGGGTAAAACAGTACTTATTATGGAGCTTATTCGCAACGTGGCGGCAGAGCACGGCGGATATTCCATATTTACTGGCGTCGGCGAGCGCAGCAGAGAAGGCTACGAAATGATTTGCGACATGACGGATAGCGGAGTGTTGGATAAAACCGCGCTTGTTTTCGGGCAGATGAACGAGCCCCCGGGCTCGCGCATGCGCACGGCGCTTACCGGTCTTACGATTGCGGAATACTTCCGCGACGAGATGAACAAGGACGTACTGCTGTTTATAGACAACATATACCGCTACGTGCAAGCCGGCTCGGAAGTGTCGGCGCTGCTCGGCAGGCTCCCGTCCGCAGTAGGATACCAACCCACGCTCGCTACGGAGCTGGGCGCGCTGGAAGAGCGTATTGCAACTACCAAAAACGGATCTATAACTTCCATTCAGGCGGTATACGTGCCGGCGGACGATCTAACCGATCCGGCGCCCGCGGCTATATTTACGCATTTGGACGCGACCACAGTTCTCAACCGTAAAATAGTGGAGCAGGGAATTTATCCGGCGGTAGACCCGTTGCAGTCTACAAGCCGCATTTTGGAAAAGTCCATAGTAGGCGCACAGCATTACGAAACTGCGCGCGGCGTGCAAGCCACACTGCAGCGATATGTTGATTTAAGCGACATAATTTCCATACTCGGCATGGACGAGCTTGGAGAGGAAGACAAAACCATTGTGTACCGCGCGAGAAAAATTCAACGCTTTTTCTCCCAGCCCATGTTTGTCGCAAAAAACTTTACCGGTATGGACGGGCGGTTTGTCAGCCTAAAAACTACATTGGAATGTTTTTCGGCTATACTAAAGGGCGAAGCGGATATGTATCCAGAATCCGCATTCTACATGGTAGGAGACTTGGACGAAGTAAAGGAGAAAGCGTTTAATTGAGTACCTTTTCTTTGCGAATTGCAACCCCCGTGCGCGACGTGTTTTCGGGCACTGTGGATTATGTATCGCTTACCGCTCCCGACGGAAGGGTGGGATTTATGCGTGGCGCTTTGCCGCGTGTTGCCGTCCTATGCGAGGGCGTAATAGAAGTCACAATAGGCGAAGAAAAAATAAGCTTTTACGCTTCGGACGGTATTTACAGCATAACGGCAGGCGGCATGACGGTTGTAACCACAGATTGCTATGATATGGCTGAACAAAATGACGACGGTGCGGTCTTAAATGACGGACGGCAATTTGAGTATGCCAAAGCGCGGATAGCTTCCAAGCTTATAAAAATGAAGGGAAAAGATTTATCCGAATAAGCGTTTTACGGTAACGCCAATCGCAAAAACAGCATAGATAAAATATGCTATGCAAACAGTTGTGGATCTATCGCGGCTCAGGCAAAATATACGGCGTATTCGCGCTTCGGTGCGCAATGAGTTTTGTGCGGTTGTAAAGTCAAATGCATACGGGCACGGTATTGCCGTAGCTAGGTATATCGAGCCGCTTGTCGACTGCTTTTTGGTAGCTACGGCGGACGAAGCGTTTGAACTTGCCGCGCTTGTAAAAAAGCCAATACTAACACTGGGCGGCGAAATTTACCCATATACGCGCGTATATTCGCCTCAAATTATTCCCACTGTATGTGATGTAAGCGGACTGGACGCAGTGTTAAAAAGCGGGTATAATCGTTTTTCGGTGGCTGTCAATACCGGAATGAACAGGTTGGGCGCAGGTGAACAAAAGCTTAATGATATTGTGTGTTATTGCAAGCAAAACAACATTGTGCCGTGGTCGGTGTACTCGCATTTGTACGCAATGTCTGCCGCGCCCGAGCAAGCGCAGGAGTTTGAAAGGCTCACCGCGGACGAAGTATTGCGAGCAAAAAGGCACTTGTACTGCTCTTGCTCACTCGATTTAAACGGGTTTGATTTGTACGACATGTCGCGGTTCGGTATAGCCATGTACGGCTATCATTCCGGCTTGGACATATGCATGCGGGTGCGAGCAAAAATCGTGGGGCTATCGTATGTGGCGCGCGGCAATCATGTGGGTTACGGGGAGTATACGCTTGACCACGACGCGCTTATCGCCACTGTCCGTTGCGGATATGCAGATGGATTAAGGCGCACGGATAAACAACTGTACTTTAACGTTCGCGGCGTAAAGTGTCCTTTAGTGGGTATGCCGTGCATGGACTTGTGCATGATAGACGTTACCGGTATCGCATGCAGAAAGGGCGAGTTTGCCTATCTTATATCTAAAAAGGAAGATACCGAATACTTGGCAAAATGCTACGGAACAATCGTTTACGAGGTGTTAACGGGATTTAATGGACGCGCGGAAAGAATATACATGTAAAGCGGCTTTGCGCAGTCGGCTTATGGAGTACAGAAACGGGCTTTTAAATAAGCCGCAGCTTTCGCATGCGATTGCCGATAAGATTTTGCCGATGCTGCACGGCACCGTTATGGTTTATATTTCCATAGGATCGGAAGTTAGTACAGATTTTTTGACGGACAAGCTGCTCGGAATGGATGGCGTTACTGTGCTCGCGCCGTACACACACAGCGGAATAATAGTGCCGAAAAGGATAATTTCGCGCGGCGAAGCAGACAGAATGGGTAATCTTCCGAGAGAATGCTACAACAATTCGTATATTCCGTCAAAAATAGATTTTTGTATAACGCCGTTACTCGGTTTTAACGAACTGGGTTACCGCATAGGCTATGGTAAAGGCTGTTATGACAGATTTTTTGCCGAATACAGTACATTCAAAATAGGACTTGCGTTCAGCGGACAAGCAATAAAGTTTATGCCCGAAGCGCATGACATACCGCTTGATTGTTGCGTTACGGATAAAAATGTGATATACTTTTAGGGTATGCGAGTTATTTCCGGACAACACAAGGGCGCTAAGCTGATTTCTCCGCGTGGCGAGGTACGGCCGACTACCGATATGGTTAAAGGAAGCCTGTTTTCCATGCTTCAATCCAAGGATTTGATTGCCGGCGCCGTGTGTTTGGACCTGTTTTGCGGAAGCGGTTCGCTCGGTATAGAAGCTTTGTCACGCGGCGCGTCGTCTTGCGTATTTGTGGACGCCGACTGCAAAAACGTAAACGCCAATCTGAATAAGCTTAATATTTCGGCGCGCGTGTTTCAGTCCGATTTCAGACAAGCGTTGCGCATTTTAAGGAATGAAAAGTTTGATTTGGTGTTTTGCGACCCGCCGTATAAAACGGATTTTGCGGAGCAAGTGTACAAGCTTCTTGTTAAATACGGCATGTTAGGCGAAACGGGCGTTGCGGTTTTGGAACACGCCACAGACAGACCGCTTTCGGTTGTGCCCGAATACAACGTAATCGACAGAAGAGTTTTTGGAGTGTCGGCGTTCGACATTGTGCGAGGTAAAGATGAAAGCGATATTTGCGGGAACGTTTGATCCGTTTACAATCGGACATAGAGATATAGTGGAGCGAGCGGCAAAACTGTTCGATTGCGTTATAGTAGCCGTGGCGGAAGATACGGGTAAGGTCACCGCGCCGCTTGATGAGCGCACGGAAATAGCAAAGGTTGCCACCAAAGACATTGCAAACGTCAAGGTCGAAAGCTTTTGCGGACTACTGACCGACTACGCAAAAAGACAAGGCGACTGTGTGCTTATTCGCGGCGTAAGAGGCTCTGCCGATTTAGATTACGAGCGCGACCTTACAAGAGTTTATAAATCTCTCGGCGACATAGAATCGTTGATTATTATATCGTCCGCGGAGCACTCGCATGTGTCGTCTACCGTCGTTCGCACGATAGCCGCGCTTGGCGGGGACATATCCGAATTTGTTGTAAATTGTTCTGTGCAGAAGATAGCAAAAATTTACGGTCCACGCGACCGCTAAAAGGAGAGTTATGAAGGAGCAACAGGACGCACTGGAAATTTTGGAACAGCTCAGGAGTGAGTTGGAGGGCGGACACGGTCTTTTTAAAAAGCCCGATTGGGACATGTGTTTGGAATTGTGCGACGATCTTTCACGAATACTTCCCGATTATATCAAGGACGCGTCGTACATTAAGGACAAGCGTAAAGAGATACTCGGCAATGCCGACGTAGTGGCAAAAAACACCATTCGTGCGGCGGAAGAGCAAGCCAATAAGATAATGTCCGAATCGGAAATAGTGCGCTCGGCTCAAATTGCATCCAAGCAGATAATAGAAAATGCCTATGTGCAGTGCGACAACTTGATTCTGCGCACAAAGTCGCATTTGGACAACTTATTTAAGGAAACGGAAAACTTTTTGTGTTCTACATTGGCTGTGGTTCGCACCAATCGGGAAGAACTACGTGCGGTGGATATCGTAAACAGATGATAACGGAGTAAAAGGTGATTACAAGGATAAAACCGCTCATCACGGCGGACGAGTTAAAAAAAATACTTCCGGTGTCGCACGATGCGGCACTTACGCGCAGTGACGGAGTTCGGCAAATAAAGTCCGTGCTGGACGGAGATGACGCGCGCAAAATATTTATTGTGGGACCGTGTTCTGCGGACGACTACGGCGCGGTATGTGAATATGCGGAAAAGCTGAAAAAAGTTGCAGACAAGATTAAAAGCAAGATACTTACGGTAATGCGGGTGTACACCGCCAAACCGCGCTCGCGCGGAGAAGGGTATATGGGACTGTTGCATTCGCCAAACGGCAGTAGCGGCAAAACCGATTTGTCCGGCGGGCTTGTCGCCATGCGCAAACTGCACATAAACGTTCTTGAAATAGGCTTACCTACGGCGGACGAAGTGCTGTACACCGATTTAGCGCTTTATACGGACGATCTACTCTCGTATGTTACTGTGGGCGCACGCACTGCCGAAGACCCTATGCACAGGTTTATCGCAAGTGGGTTGGACGTGCCGGTAGGCATAAAAAATCCGATTGACGGCAATATCGGCGAGCTGGCAGACAGCATTTTTGCCGCAAGCAAGCGCAACGAATTTATATTCGACAGGTCTATTGTACAAACAAGCGGCAATGCGCATGTACACGGACTTTTGCGCGGAGCGGTTGATAAAAAAGGCAATAATATTCCTAATTGCGGGTATAACGAGATTATGCATGCTTCGGAAATATTCGGTTCGCACGGATTAAACTGCGGCGTTATAGTGGATACCGGACACTCCAACAGCGGGAAAAATCCCGATATGGTGCGCTCGATTTTATCAGACATAATCGAACATCATTCGGACGGCGCGTACAATGCCTTTGTAAAAGGTGTCATGATAGAAAGTTATCTGTCGGGCGGGAGTACAAGCGCAAGCGACCCTAAGCGCGGCGTGTCGGTTACCGACCCGTGTCTCAGTTTTTCCCAAACGGAGGAGTTGCTTCTTTCCGCAGCGGAGAAATTATGACGAATTGTGTCGTATAAAGTCAACATTTAGCGATTATATGTTATGCCTTTTGCATCGTGCTATAATGGGGCAAGCATTATGGAGGGACGATTAAGCATGACAAGAAAAACAGGTGAACTAAAAAAGCGGTGCTGGCTTGCAAAACAACGACTCAAAATGGGTTATTTCGATATGAGAAGAGAAGCGGAAAATTCGCCCGTTCGCACAGACGATCCTATTGCCGAATATTCGGTGCGCAACCGTCTTGCGGAAGTCGCCGCAGTCACTTCCGTCGCCGACGAAAAGATGTACCGCAAGGTTTGCGAGATACTGGACAGTGACGAGATTGCGTTAAACCCCATAGGTCAGCTTATAGAGCGCGACGTATACGACGGACTTGACGCCACAGGCAAACAGCGTTATGTGCTGGAACTGTCCGAAAAGTTCCGAGAATTACAAGAGCGATATTACCGTGAACGCACGGGAACATAACAAAAGAGGTAGTATGTACAGTCTTGAAGAACTAAACGAAGTACAAAAGCGCGCCGTATTGGATACGGAAGGAGCGGTGTTGGTTACAGCCGGAGCTGGCAGCGGAAAAACGCGGCTTCTCACTCACCGTATTGCGCACTTAATTAAGGATTTGAATGTACCGCCGTATAATGTTCTTGCCATTACGTTTACAAATAAAGCGGCAAACGAAATGCGTACAAGGCTGGAAAAAATGCTTGGAAGCGTGGACGGCATTTGGATTTGTACTTTTCATGCGGCGTGTGTGCGCATACTCAGGCGGTTTATAGATAGAATCGGTTTTGACAAAAACTTTACCATTTACGGCGAAGACGAAACCAAATCGGTTATAAAGCGTATCGTCAAGCAGAACCAACTCAACGAGGATATGCTTAAACGTATAATATCCGCAATTTCCAATGCTAAAAGCAAGGGCATTACACCCGAAGAATACGAACAAGTATACAAATATTCACAAGACGCGCAAGACATAGCAAATGCATATTCGCAGTACCAAAGCGTGCTAAAAGATAATAATGCGCTCGATTATGACGATTTGTTAATAAAAACGCTTTATTTGTTAAAGACTTGCGAAGAAGCGCGCGATTACTATCAAAACAAATTTCGCTATATACATATAGACGAATTTCAAGATACAAATACAATTCAGTATGACATTGCCATGATTTTGGCGGGCAAACACGGCAATATCTTTGCTGTCGGCGACGAAGATCAGTGTATTTACACGTGGCGCGGTGCGTCTATCGCAAATATTTTTCAGCTGCAAAAGGATTTTGATTGCAAAGTATACAAGCTCGAACAAAATTACAGATCTACTTCCAAAATTCTGGATATTGCCAATAAGATTATTAAGGTCAACAGTAACAGGCTTGATAAAAAATTATGGACGTACAACGACGGCGGGGAACGCGTTGTTTGCTATTGTGCCGCAACCGAAGGGTTTGAAGCGGACTATGTAATAAAGACAATTTTGGATTTGGTGGATAGCGGTGAATATAACTATTCGGATTGCGCCGTACTTTTGCGCGCAAACGCGCTTTCACGGCATTTTGAAGAAAGGTTTTTGCAGTACGGAATTGCACACAGGGTTTACGGCGGATTTAAGTTTTACGACCGCAAGGAAATTAAAGACGTGCTTGCCTACGCGCGCGCGTCCGTAAATCCGCGTGACGATGAAGCTGTTTTTCGCATTATCAATTTTCCGCGCCGCGGAATTGGCGACACATCCATAGAAAAAATACGCGACATCGCTCAAAAAACGGGCAAAAGTGCGTTTGAAGTCATTGTAAATGCCACAGCGTATCCGTTACCTACGGCACTAAAAACTAAGCTTGCCGACTTTGGTAAGTTGCTTTTGGAACTTAACGAAATGGCGGTAAAGCCCATTGTCGAATATTTTAAGTATTTGCTGTATACCGTGCTCAACGTGGACAGACTTTTTTCGGACGATGACGACGGGGTTGCACGTTTGGAAAACCTTAACGAATTAGCCAACTCGGTACGCGATTTTGTAAAAAACAATCCCGATGCTACGTTGTTTGACTATTTGCAGACTGTATCGCTGTATAGTGACACGGACGATATGGACGAAGATAACTGCGTGACCGTTGCAACAGTGCACAGCGCAAAAGGATTGGAATTTCCCGTTGTGTTTGTTGTCGGGCTAGAAGACGGAATTTTTCCGTCGCTTAGGCAAAACGAAAACGAGTCCGCACATATGGAAGAAGAACGTAGGCTTATGTACGTTGCGGTCACGCGTGCAAAGCGCAGGCTGTTTCTTACTTACGCCAAGTCCAGATTTTTGTACGGCGAAACTCGGTACTGTATACCGTCCAGATTTTTATCCGAATGCGGGCTTGTTACTAGGCCGGAGCGTAAGGAAGATGTTTTTACCGCTTCTCCGTCGCATATGTATTCTCCGCGAAATGAACAGTTGCGTTCGCCTGTAAATTCGTCATACGGCGACAATATCGGTGGCGGTAGTTCGTTCACCGCAACGTATAAGAGTGATTTCGGCAAAGCTACGGACACAAAATCACAACAGGTCAACAATTCGGAATTTGCTGTTGGCGTGTCGGTCATGCATAAAAGATTGGGAAAAGGCAAGATTATCGATATGGAAAAAATGGGCGAAAGCATGTATCTTAAGATAGACTTCGAGCGCGGCGGCGTAATGCTTCTTGCGGCCGATTTTGCGCCTATTACCGTAATCAAGGATTAAGGAGTGCGTATGAACAGCGATATCAAGCAAATGGAGCAACTGGTTGAAAGGCTTAACTACCTTGCTTACAGATACTACGTTTTGGACGACCCGATCGTGTCCGACAAGGAATACGACGAATTGTATGATGCCCTTCGCGCGCTGGAAGAAAAAACAGGTACTGTGTTAAATAATTCACCTACAAAGCGAGTGGGCGGAGAACCGCTTAAAAGCTTTGAGTCGCACACACACATAAACCGTCTTTACAGTCTGGACAAATGCAACAGCTTTGAAGGGCTTCGCACATGGTTTGAAAAGTTGAAAACATCGGGCGTAACTCCTAAGTGTACATTGGAATACAAACTGGACGGGCTAACTATATGTTTAACATACCGTGACGGTCAGCTTGTTACGGGCGCAACACGCGGCAACGGCGAAGTCGGGGAAAATGTTACAGAGCAGGTAAAAACAATTAAGTCCGTGCCGCTGTCCATTCCGTTTAAAGGTACAGTTGAAGTGCAGGGAGAAGGCATTATGCGCATCAGCGCGCTTAATGCATACAACGCTACCGCCGCTGTTCCACTCAAAAATCCGCGCAACGCGGTTGCCGGCGCAATACGCAACCTCGATGTGCGTGAAACAGCCAAGCGCAATCTTGACGTTGTTTTTTACAATGTCAACTATATAGACGGAAAGTCGCTTTCTTCGCAAACCGAACAAATCGAGTTTTTAAAAGAAAATCGATTTAAGACCGGCATGTGCTTTGTCTCCGACGACATAGAGCAAATAATAGCGCAAATTCAATCTGTGGATAGATCTAAACTCGACTTTGCAATAGACGGAATGGTCGTAAAGGTGGATGACGGCAATGCTCGCGGCGCAATCGGTTACACAGATAAATTCCCCAAGTGGGCTATTGCGTATAAGTTTGAAGCGGAAGAAACAACCACCGTTTTGCGCGACGTGTTGTGGCAGGTTGGCAGAACGGGGAAGCTTACGCCGCTTGCCGTACTCGATCCGGTGGAGCTTTGCGGCGCTACCGTGCAGCGCGCTACACTAAACAATTACGGGGACATATTGCGCAAGGATGTAAAAATCGGTTCGCGTGTGTTTATACGGCGCAGTAATGACGTGATTCCCGAAATTCTTGGTGTGGCAGAGCGCGGCAAAAATGATATCGATGTGGAAAAGCCGGATGTCTGTCCTTGTTGCGGACAAGAGTTAACCGAAGAAGGCGCGCATCTATTTTGCACCAATTTTTACGGATGCCGTGCTCAGATTGTGGCGCGCATTGTGCAGTTTTGTTCCAAGGATTGCATGGATATTGACGGCGTCAGCATAAAAACTGCGGAACAGCTTTATGATATTTTGGGCGTGCGTTCTCCGGCGGAACTGTATGAATTGACGAGCGAACAGCTTTCGTTGATTGACGGCTTTAAGGATAAAAAAATATCTAATTTTATCAATGCTGTTAAAGCGTCGGTAAACGCCGATCTACCGCATTTTATTAGCGCGCTGTGTATAGAAAACGTAGGCAAGGTTACTGCACGTGCGCTTTCCGAGCATTTCGGCTGTATCGACGCGCTTAAAGCGGCGGGCGTTGAGGAATTAACCGCTATACAGGACGTGGGCGAAGTTGTTGCTCAGTCCATAGTGGATTATTTTGCCGCTCACGGTGAATTGATCCAAAAGTACAAAAAACTCGGAATAGACCCTATATATGCAAAAAAGGCTGGCGGCAAGTTCGACGGTATTAAGTTTGTGCTTACCGGCACATTGCAAGAGTTTACACGCGGAGACGCGGCTAAGCTTATAGAGCAAAACGGTGGTATTGTTCAATCAAGCGTGTCTAAGCTTACGGACATAGTTGTCGCGGGCGAAAATGCGGGAAGTAAGTTGGATAAAGCGCGCTCGCTCGGCAAAAAAATAATAGACGAAAGTCAGTTTAAAGATATGTTAAACAGTTGAAATCGCCGCAAAAATCTGTTATAATATATATTGCAAAAATGTAGACTGAATTATTTTACATTTTTGACAGGTTTAGAGGTTGATATGAAGAGCATGACGGGCTACGGTAAGGGCGTTGCCGTTAAGGATAAGCGCACCGTCACCGTGGAAATCAAATCGGTCAATAACAGATTTTTGGAGATTGCGTGTAAGCTGCCCAAATCGTTGATGTATATTGACGATATCATACAAAAATGCATTAAGGCGTATGCCTCGCGCGGCAGCTTTGATGTGTATTTTTCGTATGTAAACTTGTCGGACAGCGCAAAAAAGGTCACCGTTGACAAGGCGCTTGCCGCCGAGTACGTTGCCGCCGCAAAGACGTTGCGCGCCGAGTTCATGCTGGAAGACGACTATAACGTGACGGCATTACTTCGCACTCCGGACGTGGCTTCCGTAACGGTGCCCGATGACGACCGAGAGCTTGTTGCGGAGCTTACCAAGCAGGCTGTGTCGGAAGCTCTTGACAATCTTAATAAAATGCGGAAGGTCGAAGGGGACGGCGTATACGTTGATTTAATGTCGCTCATTTGCAATTTGGAAGAATATCTGAAAAAGGCAATAGCTCGTGCGCCGCAAGTGGTTGCCGATTACAAAACTTCTTTGTTGGCTAGGGTAAAAGAGCTTTTGGACGGCTACGAGCCGGACGAAGGCAAGTTGCTCAACGAGGTTGCGTTCTTTGCCGATAAGGCGGATATAAACGAGGAGATTTCAAGGCTTTCTTCGCATATTGGGCAATTTAAGGCTATTTGTGCGGAAAAGGATACGCCGCAAGGGCGCAGGCTTGACTTTTTGTCGCAGGAGATGGTGCGCGAGGTCAACACCATGGGCAGCAAGTCCAACGACATAACGCTTACCGGCTTTGTTATCGGCATGAAAAACGAAGTGGAAAAAATAAAAGAGCAAATAAGGAACGTTGAATAATGAACAAAGGATTGCTTTTTGTTATATCCGGTCCGTCAGGCGCCGGAAAGGGTACAATCTATTCGCGTGTAATCCAAAAGACGGGGATGAAGCGCTCTGTTTCCGTCACTACGCGTCAACCTCGCATGGGAGAAGTTGAAGGCGTTGATTATTATTTCCGCACGGAAGAACAGTATCAACAGATGATTGCCGCAGGCGAGTTTTTGGAAACCGCAGAAGTCTATAAAAACTTTTACGGCACGCCCAAAGCGCCCGTTTTTGAAAATTTGGAAAACGGCCACGATGTTTTGTTTGAAGTGGACGTTCACGGCGCGCGGTCTATAAAAAAGAAGTATCCGGAAGCGATATCCATTTTTGTTATGACGCCCGACTTTGAAATTCTTGAGCAGCGGTTGCGCGCCCGCGGTACGGAAACCGAATCCAGTTTAAAGACGCGTTTGGGTGCGGCAAAGCGTGAGCTTGGAAAATACGAATTGTTCGATTATATCGTTTTCAACGATGATATAGAGCAGGCTACGCAAGAAGTTCTGGACATTGTCACTGCCGAAAAACGCAAGGTTAAAAATAACATTACTGCAATCAAAACGTTGCTCGGACAGAATTGATTTCAATAATATTTGATAAACAGGTAATAAATCTTTAAAGAGGTAAAAATATGTTAATTGATCCGCCTATCGATAAAATGGTAGAAACAGTCGGCAACAAGTACGCGCTTGTAAGCATTTTAAGCAAGCGTGCGCGTGCGCTCATGGATAAACGCCACGATTATTTGGAGCAAGAGGGTATCAACCCTGTATCGCTTGCCGCCAAAGAAGTTGTAGACGGCAAGATAGAGGGCGTGGAAGAAGGTACCATTGTCTAATAATATTAGGACAAAAACAATACTTGTCGGCGTCTGCGGCGGAATTGCCGCATACAAGGTTTGCGCTTTGGTATCAAAGCTTGTGCAAAGCGGCGCCGACGTTCACGTTATGATGACGAAAAGCGCGACCGAATTTGTCGCGCCGCTTTCGTTTGAAAGCTTGTCGCACAATAGAGTTACTGTGGATATGTTTGACCGCAACTTCACGTTTGAGGTTGAGCATGTGTCGCTTGCTAAGCGCGCCGATGCGGTAATTATCGCGCCCGCAACAGCCAACGTGATTGCAAAGCTGGCGTGCGGCATTGCCGACGATTTTTTGACCACCACGGTGTTGGCGTGTAAATGCCCTATACTGTTTGCGCCAGCAATGAATACCGCAATGATGGAAAATCCCGTCACGGTAGAAAACATAAACAAACTTTCCGCACGCGGGTTTGTTCCTGTCTACGGCAGTAGCGGATATCTTGCGTGTGGCGATGTGGGAAGCGGGCGCATGGCAGAACCTACCGAATTATATGACGCTTTGGACGGTGTGTTTGCCGTTAAGCGCGACTTGGAAGGAAAGACTGTGCTTATTACTTCGGGCGCAACTCGAACTAATATAGACCCCGTTAGATTTATTTCAAACCGCTCGAGCGGGAAAATGGGATATGCTTTGGCCGCGGCGGCAAGCAAGCGCGGCGCGAAAGTGATATATATACACGGTTATACAAATGATTTTGCTATACCGCCCGACTGGGTTGCCGAAAGCGTCGGTACCACATCGGAATTACTCAGCGCTGTAAAAAAGCATTATAAAAGTGCGGATATATCCGTTCTTGCGGCGGCGCCGTGCGATTACGACATTTCGCCTATGTCGCAAAAAATTAAGTCTCGGTCTCTTGTTTTGGAATTGAATAAGGCGGTGGACGTGGCGGCATGGCTGGGCGAACACAAAAAAGGCAAGATGGTTATTTTCTCTGCGGAAACAGAGAACGGAGAAGACAACGCCTATAAAAAGCTCAAGAGCAAAAACGCCGATTTGGCAGTGCTTAACGACGTCACGCAAGAAAAAGCCGGTTTTGATGTTGATACAAATATCGTTACGCTTATCACTGCGGAAAGTAAAGAGTGTCTTCCGCTAATGACAAAGCGCGAAGTTGCGGATATTGTTTTGGACAGAATTATTGCGCTATGATAGCAAAGGTCATTGTAGACATTTCGGTTAGCGAGGTTGACAGAGTTTTTGACTATCGCGCAATAGACGGGGTAGCGCGCGGCTCGCGTGTGACCGTGCCGTTCGGACGTCAAACCACAGAAGGGTACGTAATTGATATTACGGACAATACCGATTTACCGCAAGACAAAATCAAAGATATAATTTCCGTGCTCGATGACAGACCGATAGTATCGGAAGAATTTTTGTCGCTGTGCGACTACATGACCGAACGGTTTCACCTACGAAAAATCGATGTATTCAGGTTGTTTTTGCCCGCCAAAATGCGCGGCGGAAGAATAAAGGCCTTACAAAAAATCTTTGTGTATATCAATCCCGATTACATAGACGTCGATCCTAATCTTTTTATAAAAAAATCCGCCCATTCTCAAATGGAAGTGTTTGAATATCTTTTGGACGCGGAAAGCGCCGAACAAAGCTATCTAAACGCCAATTTTTCCGCGGCGGCTGTGCGCAATCTTATTGCGCGCGGAGTTTTTTTAACGCGTGTGCAAGACGCGCTCCGCACGCCGTATAAGGGCGTTGTGCAAAAAGAAAAAGACGTAGTACTAACCGATGAGCAATCGGCTGCGGTAAACAGTATAATGTCGAGTGAAAAGCCGTCGCTTTTATTCGGAGTAACAGGCAGCGGCAAGACCGAAGTTTATCTAGACTGTATAGAGCGCGTGCTCAATCAAGGCAAAACCGCAATCATGCTTGTACCTGAAATATCGCTTACTCCGCAGGTTATGCGCATATTCCGCTCTCGGTTTGGGGACGATGTGGCGTTACTGCATTCGGGACTGAGCGACGGGGAAAGGTTTGACGAGTGGCGCAGGCTTCTTACAGGTGGGGCGCGCGTTGCAGTGGGAGCGCGCTCGGCGATTTTTGCTCCGCTCACTAATGTAGGTTTGATAGTAATAGACGAGGAGCATGATTCATCGTACGTGTCTGCTTCCAATCCGCGCTATATAACGCGCGATGTCGCTTTGTTTCGCGCTGCGTACAACGGCGCAAGGATAGTCATGGGTTCGGCTACGCCGTCCGTGGAAAGCTATTTCGGCGCAAAAAACGGCAAGTATAATCTTGTCAGACTTCCGCACAGAGTCAACATGCGAGAAATGCCTGAAATACAAATCGTAAATATGTGCAGTGAAGTTACTTATGGAAATTCGGGTATGTTCTCCAAGTCGCTCGTGACCGCGCTTGAACAATGTTTAGCCTCCGGCAATCAGGCGATATTGTTTTTGAATCGCCGCGGGTACAGTTCGTATGTAATGTGCAAAAAGTGCGGGTATGTTGCAAAGTGTGAAGATTGCGACGTATCGTTGGTATATCATAAGGAAGAAAATCTGTTAAAGTGCCACTATTGTCAGCGGAGATACTCCATGCCGGACTTGTGTCCTAATTGCAACAGTCCGCACATAAAACAAGGGTACATGGGTACGGAACGTGTTGTCGAACAGGTGCAAAAAATGTTTCCGTCGGCGCGAGTGATCCGAATGGACAACGACACAACCAGAACAAAGGACGCGCACTTAAAATTGCTTTCCGACTTTGCGGGCGGTAATGCCGATATTCTTGTCGGCACGCAAATGGTGGCAAAGGGACACGACTTTCCCAATGTCACTTTGGTGGGCATTATGGACGCGGACATGAGTTTACATTTTTCCGATTTTCGCGCGGTGGAGCGCACGTTTCAGCTTATTACTCAGGTTGCGGGAAGAGCGGGGCGCGAAAAAAAGCAAGGCGGTGTTATTTTGCAGACGTATACGCCCAAACATTACGTTTATAAGTATGCTTCCGCTTACGATTACGAGGGCTTTTACGAAAAGGAAATCAATCTTTTGGAAGCTACAGGCTTTCCGCCTTTTACCGAAATTTTGCGCATACTTATATCATGCGAGCAGGAAAGTATTGCGTTGGACGCCACAAAGCTTGCAATAGACGAAGCAAGGGCGCTTGCGGAAAAGAATGACGGATGTTTTGTTTATCTCAATGCAATGCGTTCGCCAAAAAAGCGCATACAGGCCAAATACAGAATGCAGGTACTTATGCGCATTAAACCGGATAACGATAATTTGCGAAAAGCGGTATATAGTATTGCGGATAACGTTATTTCCGCCTATCCGCAAGTAACATGCTTTACGGAAGTAAATCCAAACGACCTAAGTTGACAGCCAAAAAAGGAGATAATCATGGCAAGACGAAAAATTTATCAAGTAGGCGACGACACGCTCAGACAGGTGAGTAAACCCGTAACGGAGTTTGACGACAAGCTGTCTATGCTTATTGACGACATGATAGACACGCTTATTTATGCCGACGGCGCTGGACTTGCCGCGCCGCAAATCGGCGTGTTAAAGCGCATATTCGTGGCTACGTTCGACGGCGGAAAGACAATAATCGAAGCGGTCAATCCCACTATCGTTCAGGCCAAAGGAAAACGCGTTGCGCCGGAAGGGTGCCTATCCGTTCCCAATATCAGGGAAAAGGTGGAGCGTCCGCGCCGCGTGGTTGTGCATGCATTCGACCGTCACGGCAATCCCATAGAACTTATCGGCACCGGCTTTGACGCGTCATGCTTTTGCCACGAGATAGATCACCTTGACGGTATTTTGTTTACCGACAAGTCCATTCGGGGAAAGAAGTAAATGAAGATATTGTTTTTGGGCACACCCGATTTTGCCGTTGCTTCGCTAAACGCGCTGCTCAATTCGCGTCACACGGTTGTGGGTGTGGTTACTCAGCCCGACCGTGCACTCAAGCACGGCAAAACGGAATTTTCGCCTGTTAAGACAACCGCATTAAACGCAGGACTTACCGTGTTCCAACCTGCAAAAATTCGTGCCGAAGCGGAAAGACTAAAGGATTTCGGCGCCGAAATTGCGGTTACTGCGGCATACGGACAGATACTCGACAATGCGGTTTTAAACGCATTTAAACACGGTGTGATAAATGTTCACGCTTCGCTATTGCCCAAATACCGCGGTGCGTCGCCCATTCAGTCGGCTATTGCGGCGGGGGAACGCGTTACGGGCGTTACCATTATGCGTACGGAGTTAGGATTGGATACCGGCGATATCTTAAGCTCGGTCACTACGGAAATCGGCGTGGACGAAACGGCGGGCGAGCTTTCCGCAAGACTTGCGGTGTTAGGTGCGGAACTTCTTGTTAATACGCTTGACAACTTTGACGACATTACGCCGATAAAACAGGACGATAAGCTTGCAACGCATTGCAAAACAATTTCCAAAGCAGAACAGATAATAGATTTTTCTTTGGACTGCAATACAGTTGTTAACAAAATACGTGCATTGTCACCCGAGCCCTGCGCAAAGACTTTTATCGACGGCGAACAGTACAAGATTTACCGTGCTTCTGTCTGTCAAGCCGGTATGGAAGGTATGGTCGGGCAGGCTGTATGCACAAAGGATAAAATGTACGTAGTGTGCGGTAGCGGCGCGGTAAGTATTGATGTCATACAAGCGCAGTCAAAGCGCGCTATGCCCATAGCCGACTTTTTACGCGGAAAAAAATTCAGAGACGGAGTGGTTTGTGCAAAGCAACCGTAATAACACTAACAAGAATACAACCGACAACGCTATCAACGCCGACCGCGCACTGTATAACGCGCTGAGAATGGTGTTTATTGAAGGCTCTTATTGTGCGCCCGCCATTACTCGCGCACTAAAAGGATGCAAAAATGCTAGGTCGCATCCGTTTGTCACCAGCGCTTTTTACGGCGTACTGGACAACAATGTGCGACTGGAAAAGCTCATTACCGAGCTGTGTGAAAAACGTCCGGACAAAAACAGCACGGTCGTGCTTAAAATCGGAATGTATTACTGCAATTATGCAGATATGCCGTCCTACGCCGCAGTCAGCCGCGGGGTGGATTTGGCTAAGGCTGTAGGCGTATGCAGCGGATTTATAAACGCCGTGCTTAAAAAATCGATAGGTTATGCTCCTAATTTCAAGAGCGAGCTGGAAAAGTTTTGCTATACATACAACACTCCGGAGTGGCTGTGCAAACAGATAATTGCAGATTACGGCGAGATTAAGGCGTCGTCGATTTTGGGCGCGGTATTGCCGCAAAGCACGCATATACGCCCCGTAGCAAAAAGAATTTCACAAACGGATTTTAAAAATGCCGTGAGTGACGGGACTTTTACCGAATACGGCTGTTATGTGGATCGCGCGGCGCTAGACAGGCTGGAAGCGGGCACATACGCAGTTCAGTCCATGTCGTCCATTCGTGCGGTTAATGCGTATATAAAGGGGATTAGCGGCGGAGACGTTTTGGATCTATGCGCGGCTCCGGGGGGCAAGTCGGTATATTTAAGCGAGCTGGGCGACTTTAGGATAACCGCGTGCGATATTTATCCGCACAAGCTCGACTTGATGCGCGGTTATGCAAAAAAGCTGGGTGCAAAGATAGAAGTCGCTCTCAACGACGCAACAGTTCTTAACAACGATTTTGTAGGGAAGTTTGACATAGTTATTGCCGACTGTCCGTGCAGCGGTACCGGCACGCTAAAAACAAAACCCGATATATTGCTCAACCGCAAGGCGGAAGATATTGCCGAGCTTGCACAGCTTCAGACAAAAATTTTAAACGTTGCGGCGGAATACTGTCGCCCGAGCGGTGTTTTGTGCTATTCCACATGTTCGATTTTAAAGGCGGAAAACGAACAAATAGTCGAGCGTTTTGTAAAAGAGCATAACAACTTTAAGCTGATTGACAGCACCAAGCTGTTGCCAGATACTGATAATTGCGACGGATTTTATATCGCTCGGTTTTTAAGAGGTATAAAGTGAAAACTCCGCTTTGCGATTTGAATATGGACGAGCTTACCGCACTCGTCATTAAATACGGTCAACCTAAATATCGCGCCAAACAGATTTCGCATCATATTGCGGCATACGATTGTTTTGACGAGTACACCGATTTACCCAAAAGCTTTATTGCGCAGCTTTCCGAAGAATACGCCGACAGGCCGCTTAAAGAGATTACACGCATCACGGCGTCGGACGGTGCTGTGCGGTATTTGTTCCAAACGGAAGGCGGGGATTTGATTGAATCGGTTTATTTGCCGCATGATTACGGAAACAGCGTGTGCGTGTCCTGTCAGGTCGGATGCGGTATGGGCTGTGTTTTTTGTGCTTCGGGCAAGCACGGTCTTTTGCGCAACTTGTCCGCCGGTGAAATCTTGGCCCAAGTGTTGTACATTGCGCGTGACAATAAGGACAAAGGCGGCGTTAACAAAATAGTAATGATGGGTAGTGGGGAGCCGCTTGCAAATTACGACAACACGATTAAGTTTTTAAGGCTTGTCAACTGCTCTGACGGACTGAATATCGGTATGCGCTCGATATCGGTTTCCACTTGCGGGTTGCCTGACAAAATTGTTCGGCTTGCAGATGACGGCATTTCCTGTACATTGTCGCTTTCCTTGCATGCGGCTACGGACGACAAGCGCAAGACGATTATGAACATTGCGCACAAGTACAGTGTAAAACAGCTTATCGATGCGCTAAAGTCTTATTTTGACAAGACGGGTCGCAGAGTGATTTTGGAATATATTTTAATAGACGGCTTTAACGATACAAAGTCCGACGTAGCCGAGCTTAGGGATTTATTAAAAGGTTTGTGTTGTCACGTAAACTTGATTCCGCTCAACCCGACAGATAATTGCAATCTTAAGCCGCCCGCAAAAAAACGTGCGTATGCTTTTTGCGAAATGCTCAAAGACGCAGGTATTTCCGCATCGGTGCGGCGGTCAATGGGTTCGGACGTTGCCGGAGCATGCGGACAGCTTAAAAATCGCACGGCGGAAGAAATGGCAAAATCGAGTAAAAATAAGTAATAAAATTTATAAAAAATTCCGTAAAATACGTTAATTTTGCTTGATTAAATAAAATAGGTATGTTATAATTTATAAGCTAAATTAAATGTCACTTCGCAAACGCGTTAATTTGGTTGTGCGGAGTTTTTTAAAGACATAGGAGGTACCATGAGTAACATCATAGCCGAAATCGAAAAAGAATATATGAAGACAAACGTTCCGCAGTTTAATGTGGGCGATACCGTGCGCGTTTCCGTCAAGGTTAAGGAAGGCAATCGCGAACGTATTCAGGCTTTTGAAGGCATTGTAATTGCCAAAAAGAACGGCTCGGTCAGAGAGTCTTTTACCGTACGCCGCGTTTCTTTCGGTGTCGGTATCGAACGTACATTCCCGTTGCATTCTCCGCGCATTACAGATATAGTCGTAATCAAGCACGGTAAGGTGCGCAGAGCCAAGCTTTACTATCTTCGCAATCTTTCCGGTAAAGCCGCAAAGATCAAGGAAAAATAATTTACTTTTGTTGTATAGGTCGGCGGAGCAACATTCGCCGATTTTTTTGTGCTGTTTTTACCAAATCGTATTGCGGTATTATATGTGCGCCGATAGTCAATAATTTTTGTTATGCGTACGGCGTTTACTGTGTTTACTATATTCTGTGCGGTCGTTTTGCTTGTTCGTTTTGCCGCGCAACCCACTGTGCCGCGTTTTTCCGGCATTGAGCGCGTCACGCAAAAATCGCTTTTGTTCAGCGTTCGCGAACTCGGAAAAAAGTGTGTCGTAACCGAACATGGTCTAGGCATCAGTCACCGATCGATTAAGCTAAAAAAGATTTTGGACGCGTGTAAAAATCGTGTGACAAGCGGAGTTGCAGACGACTGGCAATACGCATTAAACGCGGCAAGCGATACTGTGTTGCATGCGTTTTCGGACGGAAAAAAAGCGGCGCGATATTCCGCATACTGCGGTCATGTGGGTAAGTATCCGCGTGTATTTCTGTTTTGCGATTTGTTAACAAAGAATAGTGGGTGCGAGCTTACGCGTGAAGTGTTGTTTGAAGCAATATCGGCGTTTGAGATAAGCGCAAAATTTACATTGCCGGAGCGCAAAATTCTTTGCGGAATGCTAAAATTGTGCTTAATAGGATATTTGTGCGGCGAAGCGCAAACCGCTATTGCGCGCGCTGCAATGTATGATAAGGGCGTTTCGGACGGCAAAAGCGGTATAGTCAATTTGGATTATCTAAACTTGGACGATTATGTTTGCGGTATAGAACAAGGGTGTATAAATGACGAGCGTAATGCGGTTTCACGGCTTTTTGAATACAACGGCGTAGATAAAGACGGTGCGGACAGCCGCCGCCGTAAGCTTCTTTCGCAAATGTTTGTATCTGTTAATTCCGTATTGCGGTCGCTATCCGTAATAGACAGCGTAAGTAGTGAAATATTTACTCCGATTAAAAGCGGCGAACATGGCAAGCGATACTTAACGGTTTTTAACATACTTTTTCCGGCGCTGCTTGCCGTATATGCTGTATTTACTTGCGTTTTTGCTTCGCCAAAGTACGTTGCGCTTTTTTTTGTTGCTGCGGTCATTACGTACGGGATTATGCGTATACCGGCTTTGTTGTATGCCCCTACAACTAATTCAAAATTATTTTCGCAGATAGAAAATGTTGTGCGCAGATTTACAAAACGCAAAAGTCAGCCTGTCGACGGCAATAAAAGATTATTTATGACCGAAACGGCATATTTCGGTTGCGAGCCGCAATATATAGAAAGCGAAATAGACGGCGACAATCTTAAAGTAATTTGCGATAACCGCGGGGAAATAAAAGTAAAATATAACTCCGTATGCGATTGCATTTATGTCGGTATAAAATCTGATGGAATTAAGACAAGTCTATCCGAATGTGACGGGGTGATAGAACGCCACCGCGCGACATATCGCGTGTGTTTGGACAATCTTGAGTTATGTGTGGAAACACTTATTCCGATAGGTACTGTATGTGTCGTAATGCGCGTAACAATTATCAACCGCAGTGACGTTGACAGAACGGTTGATTTAATCGCGGCTGTTGTAAGAAGCAGTCCCAAAGAACAAGTTTGTTTTACCGAAGATATAAAGGGCGGGGCAATGGCGGTTTGTGATAACGGATTTGCCATATCGCTTTTTGGCGGAAAATACGGCGGGGACCTGTCAGAGTTTTGTGAAAACGGAATATTAAAGCACTCCGCCGGCGTTATTCCTTCGCTAATAGCCGCCGATACATTACAAATAAAGCGTTTTTCCAAGATTACCAAGTGCGTTGCGGTTGTATACGCTTCGCGCAATCAGGCGGAAAATATGTTTGAATATATTGCCGACTCTATGTTTTATTCTCGTGCCGTCGAATGCGCTGCAGAGTATTGCAAATTAAGTAAATCCAAAAGCTTTCCAAACACCGATTTTGCGCAGTACGAATGCCGAAAAGCAAGTAATCACGCGCCTTTTTTGTCCCCACAGATAAAAAAAGAATATTCGTATGTTTTGCCTTTTGGCGGTATATCTCCGGAAGGGATAACAGTTGACGACAATTTATTACAAAAGCCTATGTGCAACAGGTTTATTGGCGGCGCTTTGTGCGCTATGGCCGATCAATACGGTATTCAGAGCATATCTATGGACGGAAAAGTTATTACTCCCAATCGAACTTATACGCGTATGCCGTGCGCGTTTGTTGCGGTGGGGGAAAATGATATTATTTGGTCGCCATCATCAAAACCTTTGGGTTGCGGGAATACTCAAGTCGTACATGCGCGCGGTTATACACAATATACTTGCGCGTATAACGGCATATTGTGCGAGCAAACATGTTTTGCGGCAAAAGACCGAAAGGCATTATTTACGGATATAACTCTATTTAACAAGACAAATTGTAAACGGAAATTAGACGTTATGTTTTCCGTACTATTCGGCGGCGCAAATGTTTCCGCCGCAGATGACGGGGTCTTAGCGGAGATCGAAACAAGCAAGTTATTAATTTCGGCAATCGGCGAAAAGGCGGAGTATGCATTATATAAGGAAGGATATTTTGTATACGGCAATATAAACAGAGTGCGTGGATTTAGAAACGGCGGCGTTACTCCCGCGCCCACGGCTTCGGTCGGAAAAACGCTTGAGCCAAACGGAAGTACGAGAATAGTTTTTTGTATAGCCGACAAAGAGTATATGAAACAGTTACCCGATATAAGCGCCGTTGACGCATTGTTCGACGGCGTAAAAAGCTTTTACAATCGTCTGGGAAGACTTTCGCCAAAAACCGATAACGGCATATTAAATATATCATATATTCAGTCGTTGTATTCCGCTTATTGTGCATTTGCTTCACGCAAGGTCGTGCCGTTATATGACGAGTGTTTTATTTTGGACGCGGTTAAATATGTTGATTCGGCGTCTGTCAAACAAAGAATTTACGCCGTTTTGAGCGAGCAAAAGCAGGACGGTTGTGTGGGCGGTGATTATTCTACTTGCTTGCAGACCGTGCGTTGCGTAATCGAATATTCCGAGTTTGTCAAGGACATCGGCTTTTTAAACGAAATACTTCCGTATTTACCTTGCAGGGTTCACGGAAAGCTAACGACGGCAAGAGACAGAGTGTATAATCATATTGTTCGTGCGGCGGAGTATCTTGCAACAAACCATTTGCCGATGGGGAAAAACGTTGTTCACAATATATGGCAGTACAAAAACCTAATATATGTTTTTCGTTTTTTACAAAACAAGTTAAATATAAACATTGACTTACATCCGGCATACAAAAAATGTTTAACCGAAGCGACGGTAAATTATTCCATGGAAGTAAAGCGTTTGGCGGCAAATAATTTTTTTGAGTTTGCGTCGGCGGGGGAAGCGTATATGTGCGCCAAGCTTTTATTCGACTTGGATTTTAACGAAAAAGCGTATAATATTATCAGGTACAATAACCCGATAGAAAGGGGATTACACTACGGATCGCGGCTGCAAAACAATCAATTCGACTATTTTACCGATTCTGTAGCCGCCGCAGTGTATTTTGTAACAGTTACGGAACAACTTTTCGGCGTTAAGTTCAGGGGAAAAACCTTAAAGTTAAATCCGCACACAGCGGTTAATACGCCGAAGATTGCTTTTGACATTTACGGAAAAAATAAGGATACGCATATTTTAATAGACGATACAACACATGTGGGTAACCTGAAAATGCGCATAAACAGAATAAATTACCCCGCTGACAGCGTTGACGTACGCAACCTGAATGACGACATAGTATTTTACCGTGACGGCAACGAATAGTGTTTGAGCATGTAAGAATTTTTTAAAATACTTGATTATGATTTTCTTGCATGGTATAATATGCACATGGATTTATTTGATTTATCGGATAACAAGGTCAAGGCCGCGCCGCTTGCCGAGCGCATGCGTCCGCAGTCTCTGGACGAATTTATAGGGCAAAAGCATCTGTTGCATAACGGGTCGCTTCTTCTTCGTGCAATACAAGCGGACAGACTGGGCAGTTGTATTTTTTTCGGACCCCCGGGAACAGGCAAAACCACGCTTGCCGGCATTATCGCCGCTACCACAAAAAGCGAATTCGTAAAGCTTAATGCGGTTTCGTCCGGCGTTGGGGAAGCAAAACGCGTAATAGACGAAGCTGCCGAAAGGTTGCGTGTTTACGGCAAACGCACATATTTACTTCTGGACGAGTGCCACCGCTGGAATAAGGCTCAGTCGGACTGCGTCCTTTCCGCAATAGAAACGGGCAGCATAATTTTTATCGGTTCCACTACGGAAAATCCGTTTGTATCTATGACACGCGCCATAGTATCGCGCTGCAGAGTGTTTCAGCTTAAACCGCTCACCGATGAAGAGATTATTCTCGGGCTTAAGCGAGCGGTGGAATCTCCGAACGGACTGGGGAGTTATTGTCTGGAAGTGCGTGACGAAGCGTACCGTCACTTTGCTTGGGCGGCCAACGGGGATTTGCGCAACGCTTACAACGCACTTGAGCTTGGTGTAATAACCACGCCGCCGACTGATGACGGAAAAATAATCATAGATAAATCCGTTGCTCAGGAATCCACTCAACAGCGCGTGTTGTCTATCGACGACAGCATGTATTACGACATGCTTTCCGCGTTTTGTAAGTCGCTTCGCGGTTGCGATCCCGACGCGGCTCTATACTGGGCGTTTAGACTTATAGAAGCGGGGTGCGATCCGCTTTTGATGTTCCGCCGCATGATGGCACACGCCAGCGAAGACGTGGGTATAGCGGACTCATCCGCGCTTAGCGTTGTTGTGTCCGCGCTGACGGCATACGAGCATATAGGCGTACCGGAAGGGTATTTATCGCTTGCTCACGCAATAATCAAAGTGACGACTGCGCCCAAATCCAATTCGGTATATCTTGCTAAAGCCGCTGCGCAAAAGGCGGTCAGAGAGCACGCGGACGATGTTGTGCCCGATTATCTAAAAAACAACAAAACGCCAAACGACAGCGACGCGGAGTACATTTATCCGCACGATACGCCGGCGTATATCACGCAGCAGTATTTACCTAAGGGATTGCAAGGCGAACAATTTTACCAACCGCAAGATAATCCCAACGAGCAAAAGATCAAACAGTTTTTAGACGCAATAAGGCGCAACAAGCGTAAATAGCCTACAGTTTTTACAATTTTTCTGCAAAAATTGCATGAAAACCGCATTGTTTGCTCCTTTTTAACATGATAAAATAGCTGTAGCACAAAATATCCGGAGAAAAGTACTATGAATAACGACAGTGTAATAATTGAGCCCAAAAGCAAGATTTTGGATATAAGTCATGTATCTATGTCGTATGCCAACGGCAATGTCAAGGCGGTGGACGATCTGTCGTTTTCGCTTGAGCATGGAGAGATATTCGGTTTTTTGGGCGCTAACGGTGCGGGTAAAACTACTACCATAAAGATGGTGACGGGCATTTTGCCTGTTAAATCGGGCAGTATAAAGATTTGCGGTCATGATATAACAAGCGACGCTATTGAAGCAAAGCGTCATTTCGGTTTTGTACCCGATAGCCCAATTATTTTCGATAAATATACCGGCAGGGAATATATTAACTTTTTGGGCGATATTTACGGCATAGATAAAGCTGTACGAGAGAGTATTACCGCCGATTTGCTTGAACGGTTTTCTTTGCGGGATGCGTTTGACAAGCGAATCAGCGGCTATTCGCACGGAATGAAACAGAAAATTGCCATAATAGGTTCTCTTATACACAGCCCCGAGCTGTGGATATTGGACGAACCGATGATGGGACTGGATCCTCAGTCTTCGTTTGCACTAAAAGAATTGATGAAAAAGCATAAATCCGAGGGTAAAACGGTATTCTTTTCCACACACGTTTTGGACGTTGCGGAAAAAATTTGTGACCGTGTTGCTATAATCGGAAAGGGTAAGCTTGTACTTTGCGGGGATATGGAGCAACTAAAACGCGCAAAGGGCGATGAGAGTCTTGAAGAAATTTTTCTTTCGGTAGCCGGTGAAGCGCATGAGTAACTACGGTATTATACTAAAAGCATTATTCAAAAACAAATTCAGGTTTGACGAGAGCAAGTCCAAAGGGAAAAAGGTTGCGCTTGCTTTGCTGTTGGGTTTTGTTTATGTCGCAATCATGGCAATAGCAATAAGTATAATAATAAAATTAAGATCGTTGTTTTTGTACTTAACCGTAATATCGCAGTTGTTTTACTTTTTTGTTTTGATGACAGCGGCGATTATAGTATTGTTTTTTGGGATTATTCACCTTGTTTCAGTACTGTATTTGTCCAAAGATACCGACTTTTATTCCATGCTGCCTGTAAAGCCTTCTACGGTGTTTGCCGCAAAACTTTCGTATGTGTATTTGGTGGAAGCGGCGATAGTTTTGGCTTTGGCTTTGCCCATTCTTGTCACTTTCGGCATTGTGGCAAAAATGTGGATATGGTTTTATGTAATAACAATAGTAACGCTGCTTATTGTGCCTGTGCTTCCTTTGGTTGTGGCTGCGATTGTCTCTGTGCCTGTCATGCTTATTGCAAGCAAACTTAAAAACCGAAACGTAATTTCGCTCGTCTTTTATTTGTTACTTTTCGGGGCGATGTTTTCGGTATATATATACTTTGTTTATATCACTTCATCAGGTTCGATTACGCCTGAAAAAATGGTTTTTATGCTCAACGCGTTAAAGACTGTTCTTAACGTGTTGTATCCGTATACTGTGCTCTCTAAAGCCGCGTGCCAAATGCCAATGTACGGATTGAGTCTCGGTGCGTCTACGGCGGTTGGAGTATTGATTTTTGTCGGTATATCGGCGGCGCTGTTGGCGATTATTTGGATATTTGCAAAACTTATGTACGCACAAGCGGTAAAAGCAAACAACCAAACCGACAATTCCAAAGCAAAAAAAGGCGAGTTTAAAGCGACAACAAGCATGCGCGCGCTTTTAAAACGCGAATATTTAAGTTCGCTTCGCACAACTCAAATCGCATTCCAGTGCTACGTGGTTATGATCTTGCCGATATTGATGTCTGTAGTTTTGGGTTTGATGGCAAGAAACAATTTTGGCGACAATGGCGATGTTCAACTGTTTATCAGCGGTTTTACCCAAATTATGTCATATTGCTTGCTGTGTGTTTTGCTTTCTACACTCGCCAACGGTGCGTGTACTACGTTTTCCAGAGAAGGTACTGCCATGGCATCGCTAAAAGTTTTGCCCGTTGATATAAAGACGATTTTAAAATCAAAAGTCATTGCGTGGAGCTTGCTTGCAGTGCCGGCGTCGGCGGTGTCGGTAGCCGTTTTGAATGTATTGGACTTTAGCTTAAAAGGCTTGTTTTTGTCGCTGTTTTCGCTTGTTCCGTTAACAGGAGTGTTTGTTATATTCGGTGCGCTGTGGGATTTGGCTTCGCCAAAACTTAAATGGACTGACCCTTTACAGGCGATAAAGCACAATATGCACGTTTTTGGTGGCCAGATGATTATGATGTCCGGCGGATTTTTTATCATGATGATAATGTTTGTCTTGCTTTTAAACGACATTAAGTTTTCCGTTATTTATGCCGTGTGCTGGGCGCTTATGTATTCCGTTCTTGTGATATTTGCAGTAGTGGATTATATATTGTACAAAAAAATCGATGTGTATTATAAAAGAATAGAAATTTAAAGAAAAAATAGCATACAAAAAGTCAAAATATATTGCATATAGCTTTTTTTTGTGTTACAATATGACAAATTATACTAAAGGGAATTTACGATGGATAAATGGGACGCGCGCTTTATGGAAATAGCGCACACGGTTGCTACATGGTCAAGTTGTTTTCAGGAGAATAGGCAAATCGGTGCGGTTATTGCCAAGAATAAGCGCATAATGACTACCGGCTATAACGGCGCGAGTTCCGGCATAAAAAGCTGTAAGGAAAAGGGTGTATGCTTGCGTCGTCAACTCAATATTCCTTCCGGAACTCGTCATGAGCTTTGCTACGCCACGCATGCCGAACAGAATGCTATTATTCAGGCTGCTAAGATGGGTATTTGTATAGACGGAGCAACACTGTACTGCACGCATCAACCGTGTGCAATCTGTACAAAAATGATTATTAACAGCGGAATTAAGCGAGTTGTGTATCAATACGGCTATCCCGATGAGTTCTCTTTGGAGCTTTTTTCGGAAGCGGGGGTCGAAATAGAAAAGTTCGATCCGCAATCAATATAAAATATTTTTACGGAGAGGTAAAAAACTATGCCTTATTGCAAAAAGTGCGGGGCAGAATTGCCCGAATTTGCGGTGTTTTGTTCGAAGTGCGGTGTGAAATATCCCGTATCTGCCGCGCCCGAAGACGAACCCGAAGTACAGCAAACACAAGAATCGACTGTAACAGCAACATCTGCGCCGCAACAGCCTATGCAGCCTACAGCAGCGGAAAAGCCCGCGCAACAGCAACCCAAACAACCTGCGGCGCCGACTCCTGCGCCTACTCAAAACGGCACTCAAAAGCCCAAATCATCGGGCAATTTTAAGGGCTGGTTCAAAAACAATTATTTGCCGCTGTATGTTATACTCGGCGTTGTTTCGGTGCTTCTTTTGGATTTGACATCAACCGTCGCCAATAACACCTTTGGATTGGGAGTAACTTTCGGTATATTTGCAATACTTACTTCCATTGCATTCTGCGCAGTAGGGGTAGGAAAGTACTTCGTTTGCGGCTCATTAAACGAAAACAAAAAGCACTCCGCCGCGGATAAGATTTTTTTGGCGCTTGGAATTATTATTTTTGTTTATGTTTTCATTTCTTCCATTGTTGTGCTTAAATATGCAAGTGACGCAATAGAGCAGGAAGAAATGTTTAAAAAATTGTTTTTAATGGGAATGTAAATATTATATATGCGGCGTTTGCGGTATAATCGCAGACGCCGCTTTTTTTGATTACAAATATTTAGTTTAAAGTATAAAAAGAATCGTTTAAATTGTATTAAATTTGTTTCATATAATGGTCATAACACCATATTGTTTTGTAAAAAAATTATTTTTTTGCAAAAAATGCTTGACACAGGCTTATGTTAGGTATATACTTAAGTTAACAGTTTGACTTTCTTTGACTTTTGACTTTAGTCAACTGCAAACATAGGAAGGAGGCAATATGACTGTCAGCGATATTATAGAAAAGTTTTTGCTTGATACGCTAGGCGATGAATTGTCGGTTAATTTCAACCGTAACGAGTTGGCGGCTTATTTTGCGGTTGCGCCCAGTCAGATAAATTATGTGCTTTCCACACGGTTTACGCCCGAGCGCGGATATATTACGGAAAGCCGGCGGGGCGGTGGCGGATATATTACATTGATACGAGTCAGCCAAAATATAGATGACGTTCTTGCAAATTATATAGATCAGACTTTGTCGGACGGTATAGATTACGGCAAAGCATGTCAAATATTGGAGCGGCTTACAGTGGACGGAATATTTACGGAAAACGAGGCGCAGTTAATTAAAGCCGCTATTTCCGATAAGGCGCTTTTGGCGCCGACCGTTGCAAAAAACAAGCTTCGCGGTTCCATACTAAAATGTGTGTTGTTAAGCACGCTTAAATCTCACGATGACGGAGAATAATTATGAAGTGCACTAATTGCGGTCTGCGCGACGCTACCACCGAGGTGGTTGTAAGGCGCAACAATCATGTGGAAAAAATGTTTTTGTGCAGCGAATGCGCAAATAACTTTCGTCCTGATATAGGCTCCGAAAGCTTTGATATGCTTAATAAGCTGATAAACGGCTCGCCCATGGGGCTTTTAAACAGCTTTGGCAACCTGTTTAATTCGCCGACATCGCGTACGCTTGTTTGTCCCGATTGCAAAACAACCGGCGACGAGTTTTTAAAAACGGGCTTTGTGGGATGTCCCAAATGTTATAAAGTGTTTGAACCGCTTGTTGTTCAGACCGTTAAAAAACTTCAACAGTCTGATAGACATGTGGGCAAAACTCCGCCCGAGTATCTTGACCGAACCGATGAGATTACGCTAAAAACCGAACTTCAAGCGGCGGTGGACAGCGGCGATTACGGCAAAATAGTCGAGCTCAGCGAAAGGCTGAAAAAGCTGTTAAACAACAAATCGGAGGGCAATCAATGAACGTTTTCGATAACATAATCGTTTCCACAAGATTGCGTCTTGCAAGAAATATTTCGGGATTGCCTTTTCCGCATAAATTAGGCGAACTCCCTGCGCGAAAAATAATAGACAATGTGCAGAGTGCACTCTTGCCCGTAGACAAATTCAACCGTTACGATATGAATGACATATCCAAATTGGACGGCACGATTTTGCAGGAAAAACACCTTATAAGTCCCGATTTGCTGGAAGATTGTCCGTTTGGTGCCGTGCTTATAAGCGCGGACGAAAATGTGTCCGTAATGGTCAACGAGGAGGATCATATACGCGAGCAGGTAATACTTTCCGGATTGTCGCTCGACCAAGCATATGACAGGGTAAATCGCATAGATGATATACTAGGGAAAAATTTACATTTCGCGTTTGACGGCAGATTCGGATATCTTACTTCCTGCGCGACCAATCTCGGCACCGGCATGCGCGCATCGGTAATGATGTTTTTGCCCGCACTGACCATTCAAAACATGATAGACAGCTCCATAAACGAAGTGGGTCGGCTCAACATGACTGTGCGCGGCGTATACGGCGAGGGCAGCAAGGCGGAAGGGTATTTATATCAGGTGAGCAATCAGCGTTCGCTCGGGCTTAACGAAGTGGATATAATAGATTCCGTAAAGGGCGCCATAAATCATCTTGTGGAGGCAGAACTTAGGGCGCGTCGGCTTTTGCAGCATAACGAGCCCGAATTGAAGGATCAAATTTGCAGGGCGTGGGGTGTTGCTTTAAATGCATACAAGCTTTCCACCGAAGAAGCAATGCAATACCTTGCGTTGCTGAGATTGGGATGTTTTTATAATTATATAGAAATATCCGACATAAACAAATTTCAAAAGCTGATTACCGATTGTCAGCCGGCAAACATGCAAAAATCGGGTGGCTGCAATTTAAGCGCGGACGAGCGCGACGTGCTGCGTGCGCGGCATATCGGCGCTTCGCTTGCATCATTTTGTAAAAAATTATTATAAGGAGTAGATATAATGGAATATTCAATGGACGAAAATGCGCTTGCCGCATATGACATTGCGCGAAAGACGGCAAGGCTGTATAAAAATGAAGTGACGGGTACCGAGCATCTTTTGTACGGTATACTCAAGGTTGACTGCTGTGCGTCAAAGATTTTTCTTGCAAATAGGTTTAATCCCGACGGATTGAATGTATTGTTTGAGGAGGAAACTTCAGGTAGCGGAAATGTAGAACCGCAGGATTCAGTTCGACTGAGCGAATCCATTCCGTTTGAGGCGTACGGTATTGCCGCGCAGTTGGGTGCATCTCAGATCTCGCCCGATCACTTAATGCTGGCGATTTTAGAAGACCGCAACTGCTTTGCCGTTGACGCGCTGTACAGGCTATACAATGTTAACAGCGCGGCATACCGCAGGGCTATATTCAAGCTTTTGCAGGGCGCACAGCCGCAAAGACCGGATAACCAAATGTTTGTATCAGGCGTATTCGGCATGCCCAACGGTTACGGAAGCGATTACTTTTCCGGAACGAATAGCCATGGCATGAACGGCGGCATAAAAAACAACGCCCACGCTTTGCCTTCACAACTTGCCGATTTAGGCGTAGACGTTACCGCAAAGGCGATGCAAAACAAGTTGGATCCCGTAATAGGACGCGAGCAAGAAGTAGCGCGGTTGATCGAAATATTGTGTCGCAAGACCAAAAACAATCCCGTGTTGATAGGCGAACCTGGGGTGGGAAAAAGTGCCATTATAGACGGTTTGGCAAAAGCCATAGTGGACGGCAAGGTTCCGCGCCAACTCCAAAACAATATAATCTTTTCGCTGAATATCGGCTCGCTTATGGCGGGAACAAAGTATCGCGGACAGTTGGAGGAAAAGCTGAAGTCCGCCATAGACTTGATTATAAACAGCGGCAACATTATTGTGTTTATAGACGAATTGCACACGCTTATGCAGGCAGGCTCAAAGGACGGCGAAGTCACTCCCGCCGATATACTAAAGCCGTATCTTGCGCGCGGCGAAATGCAGACAATAGGCGCAACAACTACCGATGAGTACCGCAAATATATAGAAGCGGACAAGGCGATGGAACGCAGATTTCAGCCTATTATTGTAGAACCGCCTACTGTAGACCAGACAATAGAGATACTTAAAGGCTTGCGCAGTAATTACGAAAACTTCCATAAAGTCAAGCTATCGGACGCGGCGATTGTTGCGGCGGCACGGCTTTCGGACAAGTACATTGCGGATAGATTTTTGCCCGACAAGGCTATAGATTTGATTGACGAAGCGATGAGCTGCGCTAAGGTTGGCGCAAGCTCGGCTCCCGCCGATTTTACCGAAATGAACGCTCAGCTTGCAGAGTACAAAAAGAAAATGCAAGAGGCGGCTGCAAGACAGGATTATGCGGAGGCGGATAAGTGCAAGCGGAAAGCCGAGGAGCTGGAAAACACAATCAAACAGCGGTCGTTGCAAAATTCCGCACAACAGGAAAAAATCACTAAAACAATATCCGAGGAAGACATTGCGGACGTAGTGTCGCGCTGGACAAAAATCCCCGTCAGTAAGCTTACCGAAACGGAAACGACACGACTTCAAAATCTGGAAGCATTGTTGCATAAGCGCGTAATAGGGCAAAACCGCGCCGTAGAAGCGGTTGCAAAGGCGATTCGCCGCGCTCGCGCCGGACTTAAAAGCGACAACAGACCTATCGGCTCGTTTATATTCCTAGGTCCTACGGGCGTTGGCAAAACCGAGCTCACCAAAGCGTTGGCGGAAGCGATGTTCGACAACGAAAATTCGATTATTCGTTTGGATATGAGCGAATTTATGGAAGCGCATTCGGTATCTAAGCTTATCGGCGCACCCCCTGGATATGTTGGGTTTGATGACGGCGGGCAGCTAACCGAAAGAGTGCGCAGGCACCCGTATTCCGTAGTGCTTTTTGACGAGATAGAAAAGGCTCATCCCGACGTGTTTAACGCGCTACTTCAGATTTTGGACGACGGCAGGCTTACCGACTCGCAGGGACGAACGGTGTCGTTTAAAAATACGTTAATTATAATGACCAGCAACGTCGGTGCAACGGCTGCTGCATCTAAGCGCGAAATTGGCTTTAACGCCGTTGGCAAAAGCGAAAATTCCGTGCGCGACGAAACGTACATGAATGCGCTTAAAAATATGTTCCGGCCTGAGTTTTTAAACCGCATTGACGTGACGTGCGTGTTTGACAAGCTGACAAAAGACGATGTTGCGCAAATTGCAGATATCATGCTTAACAAGGTCAAAAAGTCGCTTATGGACAAAAATATTTCGCTTGATATTACTCCTGCGGCTCTTAATCGGCTTATAGAAATGGGTTACGACGCCGAATACGGCGCACGACCTTTGCGGCGCGTTATAGAGCAAAATGTAGAAGACGAGATCGCCGAGGCCATTATATGCGGCAAAGTGACTAATAACAGCTCTGTGCGCATTGATTGTGTAAACGACAAAATCGTTATTGTATAATTTTTTCAAAAGGCATTTACAAGACATCACTTTTATGATAAACTGTATTTAAATAATAGGAGGCACAATATGACAATCGAATATCTTTGCAAAAACTACGAAGCAAGCGACAAGCTTAAATCGATTATAGACAAAAAGGTACAAAAGCTTGATAAATTTTTCTCCGACGATACACGCATTAAAATAGCGCTCAAAAAGGGTAATACGCGCAGTACCGACGACTTATACACGCTTGAGCTTACCATATTGCTGGACAGCACCGTGCTTCGTGCCGAAGTGACAAGCAACAACATGTACAACAACATCGACCTTGCACTGCCCAAGCTGGAAAAGCAGATTATTCGTCACCACAAAAAGCTGGAAAGCAAATCCAAGAAGTTCCGTGCAAAAGACCTTTCGTTGCCGGAAGAAGTTGCGGAAGAAGAAGTGTCGGAGGAAAAGGCGGTTGTTCGCTCCAAGTGCTACACGCTTATCCCTATGTCAATAGACGACGCCATAGAGGAACTGGAGCTTGTCGGACACAATTTTTATGTATTCCTTAACAAGTCAACAAATTCAATCAATGTTTTGTACGTTCGCAACGACGGAAACTACGGTCTGATCGAAACGGTTGTATAATTTAAAAAGCGCCATATTTTAACGGCGCTTTTTTGTTTTGAAAATTATGTGCTAATGCTTGATTTTGTTATATATAAATGTTATAATATTTGTGTGTAAAAGGAGACATATTTATGAAACTTAAATTCGATTACAACAACATGATGGACTCTGCAATAGGTAAGCACGGCATTAAAAAAGCAGAAATCGACAAGGCGCAAGATAAGCACGCCGCGGCTTATTCGGAAGTTATCGGCAACAGCGGAAAGGGCTGGCAGGAATGGACGGAAACGCCCATGATTTCCGATTCGGTAGTAGATGAGCTTTGCGCTTTTGGCAAATCCATCCGCGAAAAAGCGTCAAGTTTTGTTGTGTTAGGCATAGGCGGATCTGCGCTCGGCCCGATTTGCGTATTTAACGCATTGTTGCATTTACACCACAACGAATTGCCTAAGGAAATGCGCAAAGCGCCCAAGCTGTATGTAGAGGACAATGTAGATCCGGAACGCATGGCGTCTTTGCTTGATGTAATCGATATTAAAACCACGTACTTTAACGTAATAACCAAGTCCGGCGAGACCAGCGAAACGCTAAGTCAATTTATTATATTATATAATCTGCTCAAAAAGGCGCTTGGAGAAGCCGCTGCAAAAGAGCATATATTTGTAACAACTACAGACGGAAAAGGGTCGTTGTACAATGTCGCAAAAAAAGAAGGATTCAAGATTTTCGGCATTCCTTCCGGCGTGGGCGGCAGATTTTCCGTGCTTTCCAATGTCGGACTTGTCCCGTTTGCCGTTATGGGCGTGGATATAAAAGCCATGCTTGCCGGCGCGCGTTCAATGCGCGAGGCATGCGAGCGCAAGGATATTTATAAAAACCCCGCGCTTATGACCGCATTTTTGCAGGTAAAGTCCATGCAAGACGGCAAAAATATTTCCGTAATAATGCCGTATGCCGACGGGCTTAAGACCATGGCGGACTTCTACTGCCAGATTTGGGCGGAATCGCTCGGCAAAGCGGTGGACAAATCGGGAAAAACGGTCAACTACGGACAAACGCCCGCAAAATCGCTTGGCGTTACCGACCAGCACAGCCAAGTTCAGCTTTATACCGAAGGCCCTTACGACAAGGTAGTCACATTTATAGGCGTAGAGCGTTACGGAGCTACTGTGGATATTCCGCAGGACAGCGCCGATGTGGGCGATTTCCTTAAAGGACACACGCTTAACGAGCTTATCACCGCGGAACGCAAGTCCACGGAGTTTGCTCTGACCAAAGCCGAAAGATCGAATTTTACAATTATGTTGCCCGAAGTGAATGCGGAAACGGTGGGCGAGCTGCTTATGTACTTTATGTACCAAACTGCGTTTGCCGGTGCGTATCTTAATATTGATACATTCAACCAACCCGGGGTGGAAGAAGGCAAAAAAGCAACCTTTGCCATGATTGGCAGAAAAGGATACGAGGAAAAACTTAAAGAGCTCAATTCCGCCGTGAAAAACGACGCTTATATTATCGGATAACGGTTTTTACATATCCTTTTAAAAGGATTTTTGTAAATAATATTGCAAAATAAAATAGGTTGTGATAGAATATTCACAACGATTTATCCCTTAGGAGGGTCTTATGAAGGCAGTCAATGTATATTTTCCCACTATGGAAAGCGTAAAAGAGTTTGTCAACGCAGTATCCGCTTACCCTTACGAAGTGGATTTGCACAGCGGCAGATATGTTGTTGACGCAAAATCGCTTTTGGGCATTTTTTCGCTTGATCTCGGCAAGCCCATCGTTTGCGAAATCTACAACGACAACTGCGACGAGCTGCTTAAAGATATAGGCAAATACATAGCAAAATAATAATCAATCACAACAAGAATAACGGAGCATTTATGCGTCGTAACTATTTGGAAAGCATGAAGTCGGACGGACTCGGCGAGTTTTTGTCTGCTTGCGAATCGCTGAAAAATTGCAAATACGTGCTTGCGGAAAGCAAGATCACCGCGCTTTTAAAATCCATTGCGGATAATAAACAGCTCTATTCTATGTTTGCTTCGTCGTTGTACGGATTTGATTACAACAGAACGTTCAGTGCTTGTGTAAATAACGGATCTTTTGTTTTGCCCGCCGACCCAAAAAAGGCTGTTGCGCTTGTATTCCGTATTTTGCTTGATATAGACAGCGGAAAAATCGAGCTAAGAAACTTTTTGGAAGCGTATTTTTACAGCCCTATGATAAATGAGTCGTACGCTCGGTTCTGCTTGGAAATTATTACACCGTTTCGCATGTATTGCTGCAATCTTTTTTCTAATCCTGAATCTTTTAACGAAATTCCGTTAAATATAGGGGCGGAAGGTGCATACGAGCAGGTGAGCGGTAAGCTCCGTTCCGATGTCAAAGCGGACGCATTGGACTGTATCGCTGCGTTGGAGGACGTTGCGGACAGCACCATAACGGTGGCCATTGAACTTGCCGAATTTTCGGCTTGTTTAAACGGATTGACGCGCGCTATAGAAAGCAACGATAATCAATCTATTATTTCCGCATTTTTGGGCGTTAAGTATGCTATCGCTTACTTTTTTAAGTCTACTCAAACCGTTGCGGAAATTTATAAAAAACTGGAATATGACGTTAAGCAACTGACAAAATAATCTTTGCTAAAACGTTAATAAAAAATCGCGCACAAGTTGCGCGATTTTTTTGTGTGTAAATATACGATTTGTTTACAGATTTATGGTGTTTTCATCGTCACGTATTAAGTTAACGTTAAATATAAACAGCCTGCGAGTGATAAAGTTATAAATAAACACAATAAATTGTACTATTAGCTTTACAATCCAAATGTTGCCGCCAATAATATCATATCCGATCCAGCTGCCGAGTGATGTAAGCCCAAGTCCGATTGCCGAAAAAATCAAAAACTTAATAAATCCGTATTTGTTTTTTCCGACATTGCCGTATTTAAATACAAATATGGATGATAAAAGGTAGTTTACAAGTATCGCGGATATGTAGCCGATTACGGTTGCCGTTATGTACACAGAAAACTGCGGGGAGTAAGGTCCGCCAACGGTCGCACCCGAAAAAACGCCCCAAAATCCGTCGTAATGATCGTGTCCGTATGCGTACAAAAATACAGCGGTTAACAAAAAGTCAACCGCATTAGACGCCAAACCGACTGCAACGGATTTTAAAAATTCCAGTGTGGTTTGTTTTTTCAGTTTTTCCAAAAAGCCGATTTTCATATGTACAAACCGTACTTGTTATTCGGTATCTTCGGTCCTGCGGGGAATAAAACCTTCAAAAATATAGTTATCACAAAATTTTTGTGCCTTTTGCGCTTCCAGCTCGCCGCGTATAGTCCAAGCTAATACGGGGAGTCCCGTTGCGGTCACATACTTATTGGGAAGGTTTGTAACCTTATACGAAATAAAATTGGGGTGGGAAAGGTCGTTGTATTTAAGCTTTTTAAGTCGCTTTTTTTCGCGGCGCGGCGCGTCAATATCGTTGTGGTGGAAGTAGGAAGCAAGCTGCCCGCGCATAATTTGCGGAGCATTTTTATAAAAATAGTGCATGCTCATAGGGTCAAAAGACTGAACGGCAAAATCGCCGTTATACGTCTTAAGCATTTCTATGATTTTATCTTCCAAAGCAAACGATTGTTCTGCCTTTTTAATCTCAATCAACAGCGGGACTTTTCCGTTAACAGTTTCCAGCACTTGTTGCAGTGTGGGGATAGTGTAGTCTGTTTTGAGTAACCTTATTTCGTTTAGATCTGCGGCTTTAAGCGTGGATACATATCCGTCGCGATTGGTCATTCTGCTCAATTTTTCGTCATGAAATACAATCACGGTTTGATCGTCTATTATTCTAACATCCAGTTCTATGGCAAAGCCGTGCTTTACCGAATTTTCAAAAGCCGGCAGCGAGTTTTCGGGAATATTGTCTGTATCGTGCAGTCCACGATGGGAAATGGGCTTGTCAAGTACCCATGAAGTTTTTGTTTCCATACCGTACCTTTAACTAATCTAATACAATTATATCATCTTTAAATCCATTTTACAATAGTTTTGGGGTATATTTACCGAAATAAAAGATAATTTAATTTATTTTAAAGCTATTCGGTCAAAATAATTGCCGTTTTTGCCGATATGTGGTATAATAAAACAAATCGCAGACTCACTATAAACCGTAAAATTCAAAGCGGCAAACAAACTTAAGTAACATTCTGTGATTGTTATATAACCAAATTATGGACAGACAAAAATTTATTCGCAATTTTTGTATAATAGCTCATATCGATCACGGTAAATCCACGCTGGCGGATAGACTTATGGAAGCTACAGCCACGCTTACTAAGCGCGAGCTTTCCGACCAAATGCTGGACAGCATGGATATAGAGCGCGAGCGCGGTATTACCATTAAGCTTACGCCCGTAAGAATGTTTTACGAGCACGATGGACAAAGGTACACGTTTAACCTAATCGATACGCCGGGGCACGTCGACTTTACGTACGAGGTGTCGCGTTCGCTTGCGGCGTGCGAAGGCGCCGTGCTTGTTGTGGACGCCGCACAGGGCGTGGAAGCTCAGACTCTGGCAAACGTGTATTTGGCGCTTGACAACAATTTGGAGATTGTTCCTGTAATAAACAAAATAGATCTTCCTGCGGCCAAACCCGACGAAGTAAAAAAAGAGATTGAAGATATTATCGGGCTGCCCGCCGACGACGCACCTTGTATTTCCGCAAAAGAGGGCATAAACATAGATGACGTTTTGCGCGCAATAGCCAAGTATGTTCCACCGCCGCGCGGAGATGTCGATAAACCGCTTAAGGCCTTGATTTTCGATTCGTATTACGATAACTACAAAGGCGCGGTGTGTCTTATTCGCGTTGTAGACGGCTCGGCTAAAGCGGGCGACCGCATTACAATGATGAGCAACGGCAAGGTGTACGACGTTACGGAAGTGGGCGTATTTCAACCCAAACCGGTGCCTATCGACCGATTGTCAGCGGGCGACGTAGGATACTTGTGCGCGTCCATAAAGTCCATTGCGGATACCGCACCCGGGGACACAATTACTTTTGCTAATAATCCCACAGCCGAACCGTGCCCGGGGTACAAAAAGGTCAAGCCTGTTGTCTACAGCGGCATTTATCCCGCAGACGGATCGAAATACGAGGATTTAAAGGACGCTTTGGAGCGGCTTAAGCTTAACGACGCGTCGCTTTTTTACGAACCGGAAACATCATCCGCACTCGGCTTTGGTTTCCGTTGCGGATTTTTGGGACTTCTGCACATGGAAATAATAGAGGAGCG